>CAXMPS010000228.1:0-6000 GCA_964194995.1 uncultured Gammaproteobacteria bacterium
ACGACATTGCGGCCCATGGGGCCGAGAGTCACCTTTACAGTGTCGGCGAGCTTGTCTACGCCCGCCTGGAGACCCTTTCGAGCCTCCTCATCAAAACGAAGATCCTTCGCTGGCATGTGTTATCTGCTCCTCAAACTACGACGGCCAGAAGATCACGCTCGGACAGGACGAGATACTCGTCGGAGTCCAGCTTGATCTCGGTGCCGGCAAATTTCGAATAGAGGACTTTGTCGCCTACAGAAACATCCATCGGGATGCGGTCGCCGTCATCGTCACGGCCACCAGGACCGATAGCGATGACTTCACCAATCTGTGGCTTTTCCTTGGCGGTGTCGGGGATGACCAGCCCGGACGGGGTACGAGACTCACCGTCGTCTTCGGACTTGACCACCACTCGATCACCGAGCGGCTGAAGCGTCATTCTTTAGCTCCTCCTTGAAGCTCTTCCAGTAATTCGGGGCCATCCGCACAGCGCATTTGAACATGTACTGGTTGATGATGACCCGCTCTTGTTAGCACTCGTAGAACTCGACTGCTAATGCGACCTTAGCACTCCATGGCGACGAGTGCTAAGTCGGATCTGAGTCGGGGGGACTCAAGTTTGAACCTTCCGTCCCAAGACTGAGCGTGTGCAGATTTCGGCGTCATACCCCGGGATTTGCACACGCTCAACAAGAGCAAGGTTGATCATGGCTATTCCCCGTGACTATGGCGCCAATAGTGGCGCCACTTACCTCAGGTAAGGGCTAGGCCGGGGTCGACGTTTTCGGCCCAATCGCTGATGCGGCCGTGGGAGAGCCAGTGGGCGCCCGCTACCCCGATCATGGCGGCATTGTCGGTGCAAAGGACAGGATCGGGCAAGGCAACCTCCACTCCCCGCTTGTCGGCCTCCTCGGCGAATCGATGGCGGAGGCGCCGGTTGGCGAGGACGCCTCCCCCGCCGCCCACTATGCGGACGCCGGTCTCATCGACCGCCTTGAAGGTCTTGTTGACCAGCACGTCGACGATGGCCTCCTGGACCGATGCGGCCACGTCGGCCAGAGGCGGGAGGTCGCCTCTCTCTTGCGCCTTGTTGATGTAGTTGACCACCGACGTCTTGAGCCCGGAGAACGAGAAGTGGAACGGACGGTCGGGCAAGGCCCGGGGGAACGCCACCGCCGACGGGTCGCCACCATCGGACGCAGCGTCCATCGCCGGCCCGCCGGGGAACCCGAGGCCCATCACCCGAGCCATCTTGTCGAAAGCCTCTCCGGCGGCGTCATCAATGGTGTGGCCGAGCACGTCGTAGTCACCCCAGTCACGGACATGGACAATCTGGGAGTGGCCCCCTGAGGCGAGGAGCGCGATGGCGGGAGGCGCAAAGTCATCGAACTGGAGCCGAGGGGCCATCAGGTGCCCTTCCATGTGGTCGATCCCCACGAACGGGAGTTGTCGCGCCCATGCGGTTGCCTTGGCGAAGGAGTGCCCCACCAGGAGCGCACCGACCAACCCGGGCCCTGCCGTCGCGGCTATCCCATCGAGGTCCGCCGGGTGGACGCCGGCTTCGTTCAAAGCCTGATGCGTCAGTGACCTGATCGATTCAACATGGGCTCTTGCGGCGACCTCTGGAACCACACCCCCGAACCTCGCGTGAAGGTCGACCTGAGACGACAACACATTCGACAATGCTTCAGTACCCCTGACCACGGCAACGGCGGTTTCGTCGCATGAGGTTTCGAAGGCGAGGATCGTGGGGTTCATCGGAAGGCTTCCAACCGGTGGGCATACGCTTCGGAGTCGATGTCGTGGGCCCACATGATCAGGGCGTCATCATCGCCGTAATAGCCCCGTCGAACTCCAACTGGTGCCAGACCGAAATGGGCATAGAACGAGCGGGCGGCCTCATTCTTCGAACGAACCTCCAGGGTGAGGTGGCGGGCCCCCCTCACCGTGGCGGCGTCGACAAGACCGAGCATCAAGGCCTTGCCCACCCCTCGCCGACGGGCCTCCTCGGCCACGACCAGATTGGTCACGTGCGCCTCCTCACCCACCACCATCACACCGGCAAAGCCGCGAACGCCATCGTCGTCGGCAATCAGGTAAGAGCGGTTGTCTGCGGCGAGTTCGTCCTTGAGGATTCCCTCAGTCCACGGTTGGGCCTGGTTGGCCGCCTCTAATGCGACGACCGCCGGTATGTCGTCAACCTCAAACGGTCTGATCTCGACCATCAGCCCGACCCCCATGGCCCCTCCTGTCGAATCTTCGCCCAGTTGATGGTGACATCGGGCTCACGCAGATATAGCGGCCGCACGTCGTCTGGCGCGGGGTACAAGTCCCGTTCGTACCGCCCTCTACCCACCTCCGCCAGGGCGACCGCATACGGATACCGGGGCTTGGCCGTCTTGGCGCGGTGCAGACCGCTGAGCAACCCTTCGGGCAACTGGGCAACATCTCCCACCACCAGGCTCTGACCTGGGCGAGCCTCGATCTGGGCTCGGAGAACCTCGGGCTTGACGAGCTCGGTCGAGGAGTCACGCACCACTCCACCCGGAACTGGCCGATAACGGGCGATCGCGAATTCTCCCCGTCTCACATCAACCACAGTCCATATTGTCCGATGTCCGGTTCGGGCCTCGAGTGCCAGGGCATCAACCGAGACGGCCGGGACCACCGGGATCCCGAAGGCGGCAGCCAAGCCCTGGGCTGTTGCCAACCCGACCCGGATGCCCGTGTAGAGACCCGGTCCCACATCGACGACCACAGCCTCGAGATCTGATGGCGACCATCCCACCTGGTGGAAGCAGAAATCGATGGCAGGAACCAGAAATGTCGCATGGCCCAGCCGATCGATGCGTGACGCCGCCGCGAGCGTGGTGGCATCCTCGACGAGGGCTACCGAGGCCCCCGGGGTCGCCGTCTCTATCGCAAGGAACTTCACAAGAGCCCCTCCAGATCGCGATTCTCCCAGCTGCCCGTCCCATCAACCGTGAGAGTCCTGACCTCATCGGCGTCCACGGCGAATTCAATCTTCAGGTACTCGTCAGGAAGCGTCGACTCAATCGCGTCTCCCCATTCAATGACGAGGACGCCGCTGGATGCGAGTTCGAACGCGTCGAGGTCGTCGAACTCGTTGAACGAACCCAGCCGATAGACGTCCACATGGACAAGAGGAAGGAATCCCGACTCGTATTGCCGAACCAGGACGAACGACGGACTGACGACCGTCTCCTCGATACCGAGGCCCGAGGCAAGTCCCGATACGAACAAAGTCTTGCCCGCGCCGAGCGGACCGGACAGGATGATGACGTCACCGGGGCGAAGCGTGGCCGCCAGCTTCCGGGCGGACACCCTGGTGTCGGCCTCGGTGGGACAGCGCAATTCGATCATCCAAACAACTCCATCTGATCTGTCTCCGCCGTCTCGACCGGCTCCTTGGCCGAGGTCTCGGAATCGAGGACCGACCTTGCAACGGCGAAATCCTCCTGCATCTGGTTGGTGACGCGATCTCCGCCGCGCAGCGCCGCTGCAGGATGGAAGGTGGGAATGAGGGTGATCCCCAGCCACCACTCATGCTGCTGACCGCGGAGACGGGTGATCCCCACATCGGTGTTGAGAAGGAGCTTGGTGGCGAAGTTGCCGAGGGTCATCACGACCGAGGGGTCGACCAAGCGAATCTGCTCCCTCAGATACCCCTTGCAGGCATCGATCTCATTGGGACGGGGATCCCGATTGCCAGGCGGGCGGCACTTGAGGGCATTGGCGATGTAGACATCGGACCGCTCCAGGCCGACCTCGCCAAGCAAGCGATCGAGAAGCTTCCCAGCCGCGCCGACAAACGGCTCTCCCTGGAGATCCTCATTCTTGCCGGGCGCCTCGCCAACCAGCATCAGCCCCGCACTTGGATCCCCGACGCCAAAGACCACCTTCGTCCTGGTCTCGGACAGCCCGCAGTCGACGCAGACCAAGGCACGATCTCTCAGCTCGATCAAGACGGGGGACGGCTCGCTCACGGGCAGCCCATTGTGGCAAGTCGGCGGTCAGATCGCGGACGATCGGACCGCATTCTCGATGGCGGCGGCCGTGGCGCCGAAAGCGGCCTCGGCGAGGGCTTCCACATCCGCCTCGGCGGTGCCGCAGGACACTGCGAACGCAATATCCCCATCCAATCTGGTGTGAGTGGGCCGTAGACAAACCGAGAACGAGTCCTGGGCCCGAATCGCCAGCCGGCTGAGCTCGTTGCGTGTCAGCCGAGCGTCGGTGGCCACCACCGCAAGCGTCGTGTTGGTCAGTGCCTCGGGAATCAGGGCCGGCGGACCGGGCTCATGATCGCCACCGGTCAGGGACTCTCCATCAATGGTGAACACGTCACCTACGGCATTCACCGCTACGAGCGCTCCGACCGTTGCCGCCCCGACTGTGCGGGTAGCGGTGCCGAGCCCACCAGGCTGCATGTGCTCGAAGCCTCGCCACTTGGCCACCGTGGCACCCGTGCCCGCGCCAATCAGTCCGGATTCGACCGGATCGGATGATCTCGTCTGATAGGCCTCCTCGCCCTCGTCGGGGCCGGGACGAATCGAGGAGTCAGGAAAAAGATCGAAAAGCACGGCGGCGGGGACGATGGGTACCTTGGCCACGATCGCGTCGTGGCCCCGTCCATCGGCCTCCAGGCCGCGGACGACCCCGTCGGCGGCCGCAAGGCCAAAGGCGCTTCCACCCGTTAGGAGGATTGCTTGAGCGTGCTCGACCCGCATCCCCGGTTGGAGCAGGGCAGTCTCCCGACTGCCGGGAGCGGCGCCCCGAATCTCAGCAGTCACAACGTTCGGCTCGGGCAGGACGACCACGGTGCAGCCGGTCATGGCCTCCTTACTGGTCCAGTGGCCAACCTCGATGCCGGGCACAGCGGTGATGGTCTCATTCATCCGACATACCTCCTCGGCACCCTGGCACCGATCTTGCAAACGATCTCATGAGTGATCGTCTCCAATGTCTCGGCCAACTCATCCGCCGAGATCTCATCGCCGCCCTGACTTCCCATCAGCACTACCTGGTCGCCAACGCCCACATCGGCGTCCCCGACGTCAACGACGATCTGATCCATAGTCACCGCCCCGGCCAGGGGAAACCGCTGCCCCCCGATCAGCACAGATCCATAGCGGGTGAGCCTCCGCGAGTAGCCGTCGGCATATCCGATCGGGACAGTAGCCACCGTCGAATCGTGCTCTAGGGGCTTGATCCTGCCGTAGCTGGGACGTGCCCCGACCTCGAGATGTTGGACATGTGAGACTTGGCTGAGGATCTTCATTGCCGGTTTTAGATCGATGACATCCCTGGTCTCATCACAGGGGTGTAGCCCGTAGAGCCCGAGGCCAACCCGACAGAAGTCGCGTCGCGCATTGGGGAAGAGAGCAGCGCCGGCAGTGTTGGCCATGTGGACCAATGGAATGTCGAGCCCGGCGATGATCGACTCAAATTCATCGATCTGTTTGTTGGTGAACTGAGGGTCCTCGTCGGCCACGGGAAAATGGGTGAACACTCCCTCCGCCGTGATCCGTCTCGAGTGGGCGACGGCCTCTGTGAGGTCGCGAACGATTTGAGGAGATGCTCCCACTCGATGCATCCCGGTGTCGATTTTCAAATGGACGTTGAGATCGACTCCCACAGCATCCAGACCCTCGATTGTCCGGAGCGAATACACGGCCGGCGTCAGATCAAAATGGGCAATATCACCCGCCGAGGAAAGGTCCGGTTCGGAGAGAATGAGAATGGGCACATCAACACCGGCCTCACGCAGCCGAACACCCTCCTCGACCATCGCCACTGCCAGCCTGGTCGCACCGGCCTCGAGTGCAGCATTGGCAACCGGGACATCGCCATGACCGTAAGCATCGGCCTTGACCACGGCGCATAGCTCCGAAGGTGCAACCAGGTCCCTAAAGGCAGAAGCGTTGTGCCGGATCGCGGAAAGATCGATCTCGACAAAGGTCGGTCTCAAAAGGCGTAACCGCGCACGTTGGCTGCGAG
>CAXMPS010000229.1:0-2515 GCA_964194995.1 uncultured Gammaproteobacteria bacterium
TGGGTGGTTGGCGCCGCCAGGTAGCCATTTGTATGGCATCGGCGACGAGTTCGGCCCGGATGTGATCCGCGATCGACCAGCCAACAATGCGCCGCGACCATGCGTCGAGCACGACCGCCAAATAGATTTTGCCTTCCGTTGTTGGGTGTTCGGTCACGTCCATGACCCACAGCCGGTCTGGTTGCTCGGGGTCGAATGCCCGGTTGACAAGGTCATCGTTGATGTCGCCATCACCCGGGCGGGTGCAACCGCGGTTGCGTTTCCCATAGTGGATCCCGACCGCTCCACACACTCGCATCAGACGTTCACACGTCGTTTTCGAACGGTGTAGGCCGCGGCCGAGCCGAAGCTCAGTCCGCACACGTGGTGCCCCATAAGAATGCCGCGACATCTTCCAAATGTCGTGCACCTCGTTCGCGGCGTATGCCTCAGCCAGCTCAGTGTTGGTGACTAGATGGTTGCGGCGTTGATAGAACCCCGACGTTGACACCTTCAGCACCCGACAACACGCCGAGACCGGGAGATCCGAGCAGCGCTCGGTGATGAAGGCGTACGTCATTTTGGGAGAACGTTCTCAGCAGCAAAGTACGCGGCCGCGCGTTTCAGGATTTCGTTCTCGAGTTTCGCGACCCTGAGCTCTCGGCGAAGCTTCACAAGCTCGTCGCGCTCAGCAGTGCTGAGCCCGTCGTCTCGCCGGCCTTCGTCGATATCGGCTTGCTTCAGCCAGCCGCGTAAACAGCTGTCAGAGATCCCGAGATCATCCGCGATCTGACCGACCGGCTTCTCTCGAAGCCGAGCCAACTCGACCGCTCGTCGACGGAACTCAGGTGGATGTGCACGTGGCATCTGGACTTCCTTCCCGAGACAACAAACGTCGCCTCAGAGTTGGTGTCCGTCAAACCGGGGTACTTCCAGCACTCCCTCAGCTCGTATCGTGCTTCGTCGCAAGACACGCTGGAGGAACCACCCATCTCGAGTGGTATGAGTCCCTTTGGGTGGTGGGGTTTTGGGGCGGGTCCACCTGTGGGTGAGTCACCGGCGTGATGCTCGGTGTGTACGCGAAGTGCACACCAAAGGAGAACACGCCGATGACTCTGTCTGAGTCTGCCATCAATGAAATTCTGTTCGCTCTCGAGAACGGGGGCGGGGCCGATCTGGTTCGTCAGCTCGCCGAGTTGGGGATGCAGGACCTGATCGAAGCTGAAGCGACCGAGGTGATCGGCGCTGAGCGTTGGGAGCGCACGGTTGACCGGATCGCGCATCGCAACGGGCATCGGCCGCGGGTGTTGTCGACCAAGGCCGGGGATTTGCATTTGGGGATCCCGAAGTTCGATCGCGGCTCGTTCTTCCCGGAGGTGTTGGAGCCTCGCCGCCGGATCGACCAGGCCATGTACGCGGTGGTGATGGAGGCATATGTCAACGGTGTCTCCACCCGCAGTGTTGACAAGCTCGTTGCGGCGTTGGGTGTGGATACGGGCATCTCGAAATCGGAGGTGTCGCGGATTTGCGGGGCGCTCGACGAGAGGGTCGGCGCGTTCCGAAACCGGACATTGGGTCACACGACATTTCCGTACGTGTACTTGGACGCCACCTATGTGCATGTCCGCGACGATGCCCTCGGCCAGGTCGTGTCGAGGGCTGTGGTGATTGCGACGGGGATCACCGCCCAAGGAGGCCGGGAGATTTTGGGCGTCGATATCGGCGACTCTGAAGACGCCACCTTTTGGACGGCGTTCCTGCGGTCGCTCAAAACCCGAGGCCTGAGCGGTGTGCGACTCGTCATCTCTGACGCCCACGAAGGACTGAAGAAGTCAATCCGGAAGTGTTTCTCCGGGGCGTCATGGCAACGATGCCGAGTCCATTACATCCGGAACCTGCTCGCGACTGTGCCCAAAGGCCAATCCGAGGTCGTCGCTGCAGCGTTCCGATCGATCTTCGCGCTCGGCACTGTGACTGAGGTGTTGGCACGTTGGGACGAGGTCGCGAACATGCTCGAAGCCAAGTTTCCCAAAGCCGCTGCGTCGATGCGTACCGCCAAAACCGACGTCGTCGCGTTCACCGCGTTCCCCAAGACGCACTGGCGCAAAATCTGGTCCAACAACCCGCTCGAACGGCTCAACAAAGAAGTGAAACGACGATCCAACGTCGTCGGCATCTTCCCCAACGACCGGGCCGCTATCCGACTTATCGGAGCCGTCCTCGCCGACCAACACGAAGAATGGGCCATCGCCCGCCGCTACATGACCGACACCTCAATGGCCGAACTCGACCAGACGCGCGAGACTAACGACCCACAGGCCCAACTCGAGGCCTGACACACCGAGCCATCACACTCGGAACCCCACCACTCCAAGGGACTCTGCCGGACCCCATTAGCAAACCGTTAGCAATGCGGCACATTTTCGGGCTGTCGCACCCATTCTGCCCTGTGTTTTCAAGGGCATTTCTTGTGTCGGAGGGGGACTTGAACAAACCTCCCCCACCCGGCATCCGGCGACGTCCTGCGGTAACCAGC
>CAXMPS010000230.1:0-4035 GCA_964194995.1 uncultured Gammaproteobacteria bacterium
TGGGCGACCGAGCCTCGTCTTCCTGATGATCTGGACGTGGCCGATGCCTTGCTCCGCCTGCTCGATGACCCGGCAATCGGTTCGTCGGCCTGGATTCACGAGCAGTACGACCACATGCTCTTCCTCAACACGATCGTCGGCCCGGGCGCCGACGGGTCGCTCCTCCGGGTCAATGGCACCAACAAGGGTCTCGCTGTCTCGACCGACGGGAACGGACGCCTCTGTCAGCTGGATCCGCGGCGGGGTGGCGCTCGCCTTGTTTTCGAAGCCGCGCTCAACGTGGCGGTCACCGGCGCCGAGCCCATGGCCCTCGTCGACAATCTCAACTTCGGGAACCCAGAAAAGCCTGAGGTCATGTGGCAATTCGTCGAGTCGGTAGCCGGGATCTCTGAGGCCTGCGAGTCTCTGGGCGTGCCCGTCGTGGGCGGAAACGTCTCGTTCTACAACGAAACAGACGGGGTCGACATCCACCCAACGCCGGTCGTCGGGTTGCTTGGATTGGCCGATCCAATACCAGACGACCCTCCTCGGATCGACCGAGCCGAGGCGGGAATGGAGATCTGGGAGATCGGATCGAACCCCACCGCCAGCCTGGCGGGCAGTAGCGCGGAAAGGATTGTCCTCGGAACCCTCACCGGACGACCCACATCCCCTGACCCCGAGGTGGCAACACAAGTCATCGGGCTCGTTCGCGAGTTAGCCCACACTGTCCCGGTTCTCCACGATGTGTCAGATGGCGGCCTGGCGGTTGCCATCGCCGAGATCTGCATCGCCTCAGGAGTAGGCGCGATCATCGAGCTAGGCGACTCTTCCCTCCTTTTTTCCGAGGACCCGCATCGGGTCGTTGCGGTGTTCGAGCGTGGTGCAGTGGAGCTTCCAAGTGACATCGCGCGTCGTATCGGAACAATGGGCGGCGGATCCGTGACTTTCGGAGATGAGACAGTCGATCTGGCGGCAGCCATAGAAGCCTATCGCGGCGCAATCCCTCGTCGGATGAAGTGATGACTCCTCTCTAGGAGTCCGGCTCGTCTCGGACTCCACGGAGCCCGATACCATCGCCACGTGACGAGAACCATCGGAATCCTTACCGCGGGGGGAGACAGTCCGGGACTGAATACAGCGATTCGCGCCGTCGGAAAGGCCGCCCAACGCGCATATGGCATGGACGTTATTGGTTTCAAGGATGGCTTTCGTGGTCTGATGGAGAACAGGTTCCAACGCCTCGACTCCGACAACCTCTCTGGAATCCTCACCCGTGGCGGCACCATCCTCGGCACTAGCCGAGCCAAGGTGAGCAAGATGGAGATGGATGACGGTCGGATCATGGACGTGCGCCCGCTGATCCGGGAGGTAGTCGAACAGCACGAGCTGGAGGCGCTCGTCTGCATCGGAGGAGATGGCACCGCCAGAAACGCCCTCAAGCTGGCTGACGTGGGCATCCCGGTGCTGACCCTTCCGAAGACCATCGACAACGACGTCGCGGGCACTGATGTCACCATCGGATTCGACACCGCGATGGGCATCGCTGCCGAAGCAATCGACCGGCTTCACTCGACCGCCCACTCACATCACCGGATCATGGTGGTCGAGTTGATGGGCCGCGACGCTGGATGGCTGGCATTAGGGGCTGGCCTCGCCGGTGGGGCCGACGTGATCCTCATCCCCGAGATCCCGTATGACATAGAAGCGGTCGCATCTTCCATCGCCGCTCGCCGCGCAGCAGGCAGCGCCTTCTCCATCGTTGCCGTCGCAGAGGGCACCTATACCAAGGACGACGACCGGGCTCGATCGGCCATTCTCGATCAAATGGCCGGCACAAAAGGAGACGAGAGAAGGGACATGAAGAGAGCGCTCGCTGAGATCAAACTGCGACCACGCACCGCGTCCTTGGCTGATGCCCTCTCCGACTACACGACCCTCGAGTCAAGGGTGACGATCCTCGGCCACGTCCAGCGTGGCGGAACCCCTTCACCTACCGACAGACTGCTGGCTACCAGGCTGGGAACTGCCTGTGCCGCCTATATAGCCGAGGGAATCCACGGCGTGATGGTCGCGGCCCGGGGGGCGGGAACGGAGGCGGTCCCCCTGAAGGAGATCGCAGGAGTGACCAAGAGTGTCCCCCTCGATCATCCGTGGCTCGACTCGGCCCGCCACCTCCGCATCGCCCTCGGCGACTGAGTTCAGCTCGCCTCAGATCTGAGCGCCAGGTAGGTCCAGGTAAGGCCGAGGATCTCTGCCGCGGCGAATAGCAGCAACTGCCAGGGCTCACCCGTCAGCACCAGCACAATGAGCGCGGCAGCGACGAATCCCCGTCCCAGGATCGAAGCGACGTAGAGGTTTCGTGTCTTGTTGCGCAGTGCGTCGGCGTAGTAAAGCGCAAGAACCATAACTGTCACACCGAGAATCCGGATCCACGGCTCGTCGGTCTCCATCACGCCAAGGGTCGACAGGACGAAGTTGGGCGCTATCGCCAGCGACGCGCCAACGGTGGCGGCATAAACCGCCCACACGACCATCGACCGATCAGATGACGACATTCCGAGGCCTCCTCCGCGCTACGAACCTACTCTCCACAGCCATGAGCACGCTTGGCGCGATCCTGGCCGGAGGCCGGAGCACACGGATGGGGCCGGACAAAGCAAGTGTCGAGATCGACGGGAAGACCATGCTCGACCGTGTTGCAACGGAGCTAGGTCAGGTTTGTCGGCAAGTCGTTGTCCTTGGCGAGAGCCGAACGGGATACGAGAGCTGGCCCGATGACCTCGACTCCCCCGGACCCTTGGCGGGCATCGCCACAGCGCTCAACCGCGCCCAAGAGAAACGAGTTCTGGTCGTTGCAGTAGACAACGCTTTCGTGCGTGCCGAGACGCTCATTCAACTGGTCGCTGTCGAATCTGATCTCCCGGTTGTCCCCGTAGACGCAGCCGGCGTACGCCAGGTGACTTGCGCCGTTTACCCAACGGCAATCGCGCAGCAAGCCGGCGAGGAAGCCATGGGCGGCGGGTCGATCCAAAGCTTGTTGGATCGGGTGGCGCTGCATCCGGTCACGCCCGATATCTGGACTGGCTGGGGCGAGGATGGACGGAGTTGGTTCTCGATAGACAGCCCCGAGGCGCTCGCAGAGGCCACCGATCGATTCGGCGGGTAGCGTCTCGAGATGGCAGGTTTGCGCACCAAGACAGAGCATCTGCGCCATCCTCGTGAAATCTCCTTGCTGGTGTCAGGTGCGATCCTCTTCGTTGCTCTGCTGACTGGTCTCACCGTCTTTCTGAGCACGATGTTCGGTCCGATAGGCGTCGGTGCCGTAGCGGTCGCTGTCATCTCGCTATATGCCGCTCGTGGCTTGATCAACGCGGCAGAGCGGGCCAACTCGGTCGAAATCACGGCGGAGCAGTTTCCCGAAGTCCACCAACGAATCGTCGAGTACGCCACACTTTTTGGCGTTGAGGCACCGAAGGCGTACATGGCCCAGGCAGGCGGAACCTTGAATGCCTTCGCGTCCAAGCACAATCGGATCAACTTCATCAGGATCAACGCAGAGATCGTGGAGGTGGGCGAGTTCGGAGTTGGTCCGAGGACTGCCGACCCCGAGGCCCTCAACTTCATCATCGCCCACGAAATCGGCCACGTCGCAGCCAGGCACACCACCTACTGGTACACCTTTGTCGCCGGCTACATCGCATACGTCCCCTTCATCGGCGCCGCGCTGTCGAGGGCAAGGGAGTACACCGCAGACAACCACGGTTACGACGCGGCACCCAATGGGATCAACGGGATCGTCTTATTCTCGGGCGGCAAGTACCTGTATCCGCAAGTCGATGGAAGACAGATCGCCCAACGGGCAGTAACTGACATCGGTGCCTTCGTCTGGGCGGTCAACGCCCTCTCCAGCCACCCGATCATGACCAAGCGGCTCCAGGCCCTCTACGACCGCAGCCGCCCCGGGCGGATCTTCTGATGATCCGGTCGGCTCGACCGACGCCGATCAGTCTTCGAAACCCGCCTCGAGCTCGAAAAGTCGGCGGCCCAGATGTC
>CAXMPS010000231.1:0-2636 GCA_964194995.1 uncultured Gammaproteobacteria bacterium
GGCCCAGGTACACGAGCGAGAAGGCAAAAGACCATGAGTAGGAGAACTCGCCGGCGAGGGTCGATGCGACGTTTCCCCCGTAGATCGAATAGCTCTCGAAGAACACAAACACCGCGCCGGACGCTGCCGCAACAACAGCGACATGCCTTCCGAGCCGCATCGCTCTTGCCAGATAGAAGGCCGCTGCTGGAGTGGCGAGGAGACCCAAGACAGTTACGACCTTGAAGGCCACCCCATAAGGAAGAACAAGATCCAGGGCAACGATCGTCAGCGAGGGGAGCGGGAAGTAGAAGTAGAAGGCCGGGAAACCGGCGAACCAGTCATTCGACCAGCCAAGAATCCGGCCCTCTGGAAGCAGCGAGTCGCGGAGAAAGGCCGGGCCAAAGACGTGGGCCCCCATGTCGCCGCCGGTGGGAGTGGTGGCCGAAAATATCCACCACGGGCTCATGACGGAGAGGATGATCAGTGCGATCCCCGACAATGTCAGGATGGCGAGCCAGGGGTACTCCTTCCCGGCACGCCGGGGTGAGGTCACTGTCGGTGCTGCCGGACGATCTCCAGAACCTGGGAAACGTCGATGTCAACGCCCTCCCGGTTCCACCACTTCTCTTCGCAGTTGTGGCACGCGAAGAACCGCACCTCGGTTCCGTCGGGCAGGACGTGCTCAATCTCGAGAACGTCGGTCTGTAAACACTGTGGGCAATCCATCTGGGTCCGTCTTTGTGGTAGGCCGCACATCGTACGGCGAGTCTTCAGCTACAACAATGAATGGTCCTGGTGCGCTGAGTCGGAGGAACAATGCCGTTGGTCACATCGGCTCTGAGAGCAGTCGGCCTACGTACCGGCTGCGACGCTTGCCTCCTTCTGTCCAGTATGCATACCAATAGGGGCCGTGGGGACATCGAGTGCAGCCTTGCTTTCCGCACCGCACGGACTGCTGGCGCAGGTGAACCTCGGGATGGTCGTTCGAGCTCAAAGCGCCCATGGACTGAAGCTGTGCCCGCGTGAGAATCAGCAGGCGCCGGAGGTCGTGCTCGTCGAGTTCTTTGACCGCATCGAGCAGATCACGGTCGAGGGGCATCAGGCCACTGAGAGCGGCGCAAACAACCTGGTGACGGTCCGGCGGTCGGTGAGAGTCCAGCCTTGTGGTGGCGTCATCCGATCGGAATGGTTGGCGCAAAGCGGATAGGCGTGCGGCTCAACGCCGTCGACTATGTCATCTAGCCAGACCGAACTGTCGTCATAAGAGAAAGTCATTGCGGTCGCAGCCGGCGAACCACATCGAGCACAACTGAGAATCATGTGGGGAACGCTAGGGATTGGAGAATCTCCATTCAAGGACTCAACGCCTCGAGCGCTCGTCCGGGGTGACCGGGATACAACGTGGCACGACGATCGTCGTCAACTATGAGAGTCGATGGCACCGCGTCTACGCCCAATTCGCTGAAGGTGCCTGACGCTGTTTCCCATGCGATTTCGGCAAAGCCGTCCGCCCCGAGGCCATCGGTCAGGGCTGCCTTGGCGGTAACGCAGTCGGCGCAGGATGACGAGGTGAAGAGATACACGCCGGGTGACATCGTGGTCGCCTTCCAGGCCCGGGGCTTGATGGTCGATCGAGACCTGACCTGATGGGCGACAACGACGGCTACGACGCCAATAGCGACGACCAGCAGCACGCGAATCAAAACGTCAGCCATCAAGAGCCGGGACTCCGGTGGACAATGCGAGCGATGACTCCCGAATCGTGAGCCAGGTTGCGACGATCGGCACGTCTGATTCGATTACCAGACCGTCCGCCGGGACTTCCGAGACCTCATAGACGATCAGTGAGTCCGCCGGGACAGGAAATTGCTCGGCCGTGGTCGCCGATCGGCGTTCCGAGACAGTCACCGTGGCATCCTCGTTGTCGGGGTTGAGGACGTACACAAGAGTGGTGCTCTCCCCCACCGTCGCCGCTCCCGGCATCAGCCATCTGGTTGAAGGAGAGGTGGAACCCGAGGACAGGCCGATACCGGAGTCTCGGTCGAGTCTGAGAAATGACGCTACCGGAGCGGTCGAGATCACCCGTATCGCAACCTGCCCATCGGTCAGAGTCGAAAGGTCCACACGGGTGATGCCTCTGCCGGGTATTACACCCTCGACCATCGCTTCGACCAGCCCATCCGGTCCATAAACGTCGATCTGATAGTTGACATTGGCCGGCGAAGAACTCGACACGATGACAGAGCGTCCGCCCTCGCCCCCCGGCGACACCAGAAACCAGTCCTGCTGAGGGGAGACTCCGCTCCAGACCGCTGTGTCAATGTCGTTCGAGAATCTTCCAACTGGGATGACACTGCCCAAAGCCGTATCGATGATGACCGAAAGGGCTGCCCTGCCCGGAAGGATCTCAGCGAGATCCAGCACCACTGATGATCGGGACGGAACTACGACAGTGGCAAGAGCGTCGCTCGACTCGATTCCGACCTCCGATGCCACGGTCAACTCGACCACCGCTTCGCCGGCGTAGGGGTTCATCAGCTGGAGTTCGAGACTTTCGCCGCTCAGCGTCGAACCACCCGCGAGGATGGTCTGGCGAGCAGGCGTCGAAGCACAGGTGTTAGCCGAGAGAGTCTCCTCGCCAACAACGACAGAGG
>CAXMPS010000232.1:0-1118 GCA_964194995.1 uncultured Gammaproteobacteria bacterium
CGACGCCGCCCACGACGTCCCGGTGCCGAGACGGCCGATCGACATCGGGTCTTCCAGCGTCGCTAGAGCCCCGGCCGGCCGCGCCCGATCCGCGAGTCGTTCCCAGAAGGTTTGGTCTGGTGTGTCGTTCACGCTGCCTCCTTCAATCTGTGATCAAGTGAAGCAGGTGGGGGCGGTCAGCTGGCCATGGCGGGTGCCGGGTCGAGCCGGTAGGGGCTCAGAGGTGCTGCACCAGGAACGTGTCCAGTTCGGCGCAAGTGAAGTGCGACTCCGGTGATGTGGCTTCGAAGTCCCAGCTCTGAGATCGAATATGTGCCGATATGACGGCCCCGAACCCGTCTCAGGAGAGGGGAGGAGTGGGGGAAGGACGAGACCCTCCCCCACCTCCAACTTTCGGTGGAGTTGGCACGGTTCGCTGGCGTTGAGGTTAATCAACCACGCTGCGTCATAAGGAAAGCGATCAGGTCAGCCACGTCTTGCGCGTCCAGTCTCTCGCCGTAGTTCCGCGGCATCTGGCAGGTGACTGCCTCATCCGCCAAGAATTCGCATGGCAGGACGATCGACTCACGCAGATACTCCTCGGGCGAATAGCCCTCTCTGGTCGTCCCGGCTCTTTCAGCGATGCCGAACATCGACGGCGCAGCGATTTGCCGTGGGAACGTCTCAAGGAATTCCTCGGTCAATTCTTCCAGCAAGTGGCAGGCGGTACAGCCAACTCCCACCCCATCCGTCGACATGGGGCCGAACAACTGCTCCCCCGTTGCCACGTCGCCTGCCGGCAGAGGCGTAGTCAAGTCGGTTCCTACCGGCTCGAATTCGCCTGGCGGCTCGGTTGTCGATGGTGTTAGAGCCGGAGTCGAAGTTGTCTCGGCGATCTCTTTTCCAGACGACTCGCAGGCTGCGAGAGCAAGCACGACAACAGCCAATCCGGTCAGCACGAGCCCGGTTCTACTCATGTTTCCTCGTCGTGGTTCGAAAGCCAACCTGCCACCCCTTTCCTCGTCGCCGAGCCTGAAACGAGTGCGTCGGAACACCGGCTACCTACCTACCCACCGAAAGCGGCTCATATTCAGCGGTTACCTCACTGTCAACAAGGCCGAGCAGCAAGCCCGATCGGG
>CAXMPS010000233.1:0-4014 GCA_964194995.1 uncultured Gammaproteobacteria bacterium
AGAATTCCGAGTTTCCCGGTTGCGGGTGCGATCTGCTGGTTCTGCGACATTGATTCCTCCTGGCCCGGAACGATAGGGGAGGACGGGCAGGCACCGCGAACCGGCGTTTAGGCTCAGTGGGTGGACTTCGCCCCAGACTCCATAGGCCCCACGGTCGATGTTGCCCTTCTCGCTGACTCGGTTCAGGCTGTGCGGGGCAAGCTCTTCATCCTCGGTGGCGGATGGGACACTCTCTGGGTCAGAAGTTTCCCCGCCCGGCATCCCAGCCTCGCCATCGGGCTCCGGCTCCGGGTGCCGATCTCCTGGGGCAGCGACGCACTGACTCTGTCGGTGGAGCTTCAGGATGAAGACGGTGCTCCACTTCTGCCCCGCCCGCTATCCCATAAGATCAGGCTTCCCGATGGGCCGCAGAGCCCATCCACGACGGACTTCGGCTTGATCCGCTCCTTTACTTTCAACAACCTTCTCTTTCAGCGAGACGGTTCCTACTCATTCGTCATCTCGGTTGATGACGAACCCGTTTCCCGGCTGAGGTTCGCGGTGCGTAAGCGGGGGGCGTCGCCAGGACCGGGGGAAGTATCCGAAGCCGACTGACGTCTGAAGCTGAGGTTTGCGTAGCGCGAGCACCCCAATAGCCTTGCCCCTCATCTAGACGCAAATTCGCGCGTCATCCCCCGACCGACAGCCTTGGAGGCTTTGTTTCATGTCGTTCCATCGGACATCACAACGAATTCTGGCAGTGTCTGCGGCTGCCCTGGTGGCGGTTGCCGGCTTCCTGCCGGTCGTCCCGGCTCAGGCCGCAGGCGCTCGCCCGCTCTTCAAGGTGAGCTTTCCTCAGGAAACTCAGGTAACCCAATTCAGCAATGACTGGGGTGCACGGCGGTCAGGGGGCCGGCGTCATGGCGGCAACGATCTGATGGCTCCCAAGATGGCGCAGGTCTATGCGTTTGGTGATGGGGTCGTGAAGACCGTCACCACCTCGCGACGTGCTGGTCGCTACATCGTGATCGAACACGGCGACGGCTGGTCGTCGACCTACATCCACCTCAACAACGACAACCCAGGCACCGACGACGGTGATGCCCCTTGGTCGCTAACCGTGGCGCCAACGATTGAAGAAGGGGCTGTCGTGGAGGCCGGGCAGTTGATTGGCTGGGTAGGTGACTCCGGTAACGCCGAGTGGACCGGGTCTCATACCCACTTTGAGCTGGCAGTCGACGGTCGCGGGATCAATCCTCATTACCTGCTCGAGGAAGCGTGGGAGCGCGATCAAGAGCGTTACATTTGGCAGGTCTTGCCCGCCTTTCACGATGACAAATTCATGTCAACCGTTTGAGCATCATCGAGATTGACAACCTTTTGCAGAAGGTCAGTGTCGGCGGGCGAAACGACCGCAACCTCGCGAACTCGGGTGGGCGGGGGATCCTCGGCCGACACCCATATCACGCGGCGCACCTCCGATGCCTCAACGGCTTTCGCCCAACCCACCAAGACCGCTGCCTCGTCTGAAGCGAACGACCGCTCCCGATCATCCCTTGCGGCTTCGGTCACGAGTATCGCGCTAAAGCACCGGGTCGACGCACCCTCTATGTGGCTGTCGTCCGAGACGTCGCCGACCGCGACTTTGGCACCCATTGCTTTCAGAGCGGCGCCGACCGAAGGATCCGAGACAAAGGCCCGGACCTCGCGTCCAGGATCGATGAGCGCCTCGACCAGGCGACGACCATCCTGAGTGTCTGCACCGACCACGATGACAGGCATGGTGCGAAACCTAACCGGTGAGCTTCGGTAGCTTCCTCTGATGAGCTGGGAAAAGCACCGATCGTGGCACCTGATGCGCCCGCTCGTCTACTACCTGCGAGAGGACCTGATCGCGCCGGCGTGGGTATCCGGTCGCGACGTTCTGGATTTTTCGGCGGGTCTCGGCGACTTGTCGGATTATGTTTTGGCCAACGGCGCCCGGTCTGTGACGGCCACCCGACCCGAGCAGGACGGTTCGGATTCTGCTGACGACATCACCTGGCTTGGTGGGGTCGCCGCCGGTCAGATCGCGTCGACATTGGGCGAATCGTCCTTCGATGTGGCGATCGCCCGGATGGTATTCCAGTTCCCAACCTGGGAGGGCGATCGGGTCGACCCGGACACCATGGCTCAGGAGTTCGCCCATATCCTCCGCCCCGGTGGGCGTTTCCTGCTCGCCTTTCATCAGTTTGTGTCGTTTGAACCGGTTCCTTCCTCCGGCGGAACACCGAGCGTCGATCAGATGCTGGCCGGCGACGATCGTCCGGGTCTGGCAGCGGTGATCAGGTATCTGGGTCTGCCACCGCGGGAGGGGCCCTTTGGCGAGACCGGTTTTGGTCTCAAGGTGCCCATGCTGGTCACCACCCTGCAGAGCCATGGTTTTGAGATCGAGGTCGCTGACAATCCTGAGCCTTTCACGATGCCACTCGCTCTAGATGGCCTGAGCGAGGATGAGATTGTCGAACTCGGACAGCTCGTCATGGAGATCAAGGGCCGATACCTGTCTGATCACGACCAGAGCCCATACGAGCGCCCCGCGTCGGTTCGTGCCATGCTCGCCGAATTGGCCGATCTGTATGAGTTCTCGGCCTGGCCCATTGTGCGGATAGTGGCCCGCCTTGGCTGCTGAACTGGCGTTGCTATCAAGGTGATACATGGAGTACAATTTGCACTATCGGGATAGTGCAAATCCCCCGGAGACCTAAGAGGTGATTGCCCGTGGCATCGGTTGATTTGGATCTTGGCGCCTACCAACTCGGTTGGCGCGACGAAGTAAAGCTTGCCTTCGAGCCCCGCAAGGGTATCGACGAGGATGTCGTTCGCGACATCTCGACCATGAAGGGCGAGCCCGATTGGATGCTCGAATTCAGGTTGAAGGCGTATAAGCATTTTCTCCGTAAGCCGATCCCGCAGTGGGGTGGCGGTGGTCTGTTGAACACCATCGACTTCGACGATATCTACTACTACGTCAAGCCCGAGGGCGAGCAGCAAAAAGACTGGGACATGGTGCCGGAGGAGATCAAGGCCACTTACGAGAAGCTGGGTATCCCCGAAGCCGAGAGGAAGTATCTCGCGGGGGTAACCGCGCAGTATGAGAGCGAAGTCGTCTACCACCGCAATCGGGAGGATCTCGAGAAGCTGGGCGTCCTTTTCACCGATATGGACACCGCACTCCGGGAGTATCCCGAGATTGTCAAGGAGCACTTCGGGACGATCATCCCTTCCAACGACAACAAGTTCGCCGCGCTCAACTCTGCCGTCTGGTCTGGCGGTTCGTTCATCTATGTGCCGCCCGGGGTCCACGTTGACCAGCCACTTCAGGCCTATTTCCGGATCAACTCGGAGAACATGGGCCAGTTCGAGCGGACCCTGATCATTGTCGACGAGGGCGCCTTTGTTCACTACGTCGAGGGATGCTCTGCCCCGACTTACACCACCGACTCGCTACACGCGGCTGTGGTTGAGATCATCGTGAAAGAGGGTGGCCGCTGCCGGTACACCACTATTCAAAACTGGTCGAACAATGTGTTCAACCTGGTCACGAAGCGTGCCGCCGCCTATCGGAATGCCACGATGGAATGGGTGGACGGCAACCTCGGGTCCCGCCTCACAATGAAGTACCCGGCGGTTTGGCTGATGGAGCCTGGCGCTCACGGTGAGGTGCTCTCGATAGCCTTCGCCGGCGAAGGCCAGCACCAGGACGCCGGCGCCAAGATGGTTCACGTCGCTCCGGACACCACCTCGACAATCGTTTCCAAGTCGATCTCAAAGAGCGGTGGTCGCTCCGGGTACCGGGGACTCGTCCGTGTCGAGCCGGGCGCCGAGAACGCAAAGAGCTTTGTCCGTTGCGACGCCCTGATTCTCGACGATCAGAGTCGGTCGGATACCTATCCCTACATGGAGATCGAGGAAAACGGCGCCGAGATCGGCCATGAGGCGACGGTCTCCAAGGTGGGCGAGGAGCAACTGTTCTATCTCATGTCACGCGGTCTT
>CAXMPS010000234.1:0-1247 GCA_964194995.1 uncultured Gammaproteobacteria bacterium
CTGAGCGTGGAGGACGCGGATCTCAAACTCACCCAACCCATCCTGATACAACACAGCATCTGAGGAGTCGGTGAAGCCGAGGTGCACGGGTACGTCGCCCGCCAGGTATCGGTTGGGAAACAGCACCTGTTCGGTGGACACAGGCATCCTTGGCCCGTAGGGCATCGTGTCAGCCAGCGGTCCGCTAGACCACCACGCCATGAACCGGGCCCCGTCGAGATATGGGAACAGGAGCGATTCCCTGAGCACCAGCGGCACATCTCCCAGTTGGCCCACGGCCGCTCGCCGGGCTTCGTCGGCCGCGAGATCCCAGAATCCGTCCTGCTGCGCCTGTGTCTCGGCAATGAGCGAGATGGACACGAACTGTGCCTGGCCTTCGAGGATAGCCTGGAGCGCCATGAGTCTGTCGTTCGGCTTGCTCGGATCCAGCAGCGAATCGAGCGGCATATGTTGATCCTGCAGCGCGTGGACCAGTTCGTGGGACAGAGTGATCACCGTTCCCAGTTGGGCATCCTCCACCAAGTACACCGTGCCGGAGTCGGGTTCGTAGAACCCCTGCACCTGCTGTGAGAGGATGTCGAGAAATAATGGTTCCAATTGCAGCGTGTCGGGGATAAAACCGAACAACCGGTAGGCGGTCTCGAGTCCGTTCAGGGTTTCGGGTGGAAATTGTTCCCGGAATTTGTGCTGCAGGAAATCCCGCAATTGCTCCTGGGAGCGAAAGGCCCACTGTGGTGGCGTGGCAAACGCCAGGCCGCTGGCCTCCTCCACCAGGGGCGCCAAACTGTCGACAAGGTGTTGGATCTCGGTCGAGCGATCGGCATCGATTGGCCGCCCACGGCACCCGACGCCCACGAGCAATGCAGCGGCGACCGCAGCTAAGCGCCGAGGAACGTCCGGTACCACGAAAGCAGGGCCTCTCCGTAGGCGTAAGTGACCGCGGCGCCGACGGCGAGAAAGACGCCGAAGGGTACGAGTTTTCGTTCACCCACGAGAGAAATCGGCACGAAGATGACCGAGCCGACGAGCGCCCCGAGGAAAATGGTGAGCAAGACTCCCTGCCACCCAAGGAACGCGCCCACCATGGCCATCATCTTGATGTCGCCGCCACCCATCGCCTCTTCCTTGAACGCCAGAGTGCCGAAAAAGCCGACGAGCCACAGGACACCAAACCCGACCACCGCTCCTATGGCAGCAGCGATGAACCCGTCCCACCCACCGATGAAACTGAAGCCCAGCCCGAGCAC
>CAXMPS010000235.1:0-2477 GCA_964194995.1 uncultured Gammaproteobacteria bacterium
CCTCTGCCGTTACCCGGTGCTGCAGCAGCACAACATGATCCTCCCGCATCGTGATTTTCGATCGCGGCGAGAGTTGCGGCGAGTCCGCAGCGGTCATCAGAGCGCCTCCAATAAAAGGAGAATAGTAGGCAGCGACCGGCTCGCAGGCACGATTGCGGCGTCGGTCTCGGTCCCCGGATGCATCAGGACTTCCCTTGGTTTTGTGGACACCCGGTCTAGCGCGAGAATGCGCTGGGAGGTTCACAGATGGGAAGGAAACGACGGCGGTTCAGCCCTGAGTTCAAGCTGGAGGCGGTGAAGCTCGAAGAAAAGCGCGAGCGTTGAGACCGATAAGAGGATCTTCGCGCGTAGACTCGCCTTCTTCATGCGGACCGAGGCTTGACGTACAAGCCGGCGCCTTTCTGCTTGAACTCCTCGGATTTTTCGTCCAGACCGGCCTGGATCGCCGCGGAGTCGGTCAGACCCTTCTGTTTCGCGTAGTCGCGGACTTGCTGGGTGATCTCCATCGAGCAGAACTTCGGCCCGCACATCGAGCAGAAATGAGCCAGCTTGGCACCGGCCGCCGGCAGTGTTTCATCGTGGAACTCTCGCGCGGTCTCGGGATCGATCGAGAGATCGAACTGATCGTCCCAGCGGAATTCGAACCTCGCCTTGGAGAGCGCATCGTCCCATTCCTGCGCTTTCGGGTGTCCCTTGGCCAGGTCGGCGGCGTGGGCCGCGATCTTGTAGGCGATCAATCCTTGCTTGACGTCTTCCAGACCCGGTAGGCCCAAGTGCTCCTTGGGCGTCACGTAGCAGAGCATGGCCGTGCCGAACCAACCGATCATCGCGGCACCGCTCGCCGAGGTGATGTGATCGTATCCCGGTGCGACATCCGTCGTCAGCGGCCCCAGGGTGTAGAACGGCGCTTCGTGGCAGACCTCGAGCTCCCGCTCCACGTTCTCCTTGATCAGGTGCAGCGGGATGTGACCGGGACCCTCGATCATCACCTGGCAGTCGTGATCCCAGGCGATCTTCGTCAACTCGCCCAGAGTTTCCAACTCGGCGAACTGGGCTCGGTCGTTGGCATCGGCGATCGATCCCGGTCGCAGACCGTCGCCCAACGAGAAGCTGACGTCGTAGGCGGCCATGATCTCGCAGATCTCTCGAAAACGGGTGTAGAGGAAGCTCTCCTGGTGATGGGTCAAACACCACTTGGCCATGATCGCTCCACCTCGTGACACGATGCCGGTCACGCGCTCCGCGGTCAACGGCACGTACGCCAGACGGACACCGGCATGGATGGTGAAATAGTCCACACCCTGCTCTGCCTGCTCGATCAGCGTATCGCGGTAGAGCTCCCAGGTGAGCGCCTCGGGTTTGCCGCCGACCTTCTCCAATGCCTGATAGATCGGTACGGTCCCGATCGGTACCGGCGAATTGCGAAGGATCCATTCCCGGGTTTCGTGAATCCGGTCCCCAGTCGACAGATCCATCACCGTGTCGGCGCCCCAGTGGGTGGCCCAGATCATTTTGTCCACTTCTTCTTCGATCGTGGAGGTGACCGCGGAGTTGCCGATGTTGGCGTTGATCTTGACCAGGAACTTCCGGCCGATCGTCATCGGCTCACATTCGGGATGGTTCACGTTGGCCGGAATGATCGCCCGACCTCGAGCGACCTCCCGGCGAACGAGATCCGGTTCGACCCCTTCGCGCAGGGCCACGTATTGCATCTCGTCCGTGATCTCACCGCGCTTGGCATAGTGCATCTGTGTGGGTCGGCGACCGGGTTTCGCCCGCATGGCGGGTCGCCCCTCGGGTAAGTCGACCCGCCGGATCCGGGGAGGGTCATATTGGGAACCGGCTTCCGCCGACGGCTGGACGTCGCCGCGCCCGGCAATCCATGGACGACGCAGAGGCGGTAGACCTCGATCCAGATCGACCTGATGGTCCGGATCCCCATAGGGACCGCTCGTGTCATAGAGGCGCACCGGCGGGTTGGGCTTCGTCAACCGGATCTCCCGCATCGGGACCTGGACCCGGTTCTCCTCGTCCCGGACATAAACCCTGTGGCCCCGAGGTTGCGGGGCTTCGATCGGTTTCATCGGTCCACTCCCTTCATGTGGAAACCACCGCGAAGATGGGTGGTGCGAGACCGTGAAGCAACTCCCTGCGCTGGCATTATCCCGATCAGGTTCCGACGGTCGGAGGCAGCAGCCACCCTCTCAGCCCGGTGACTCCGAGCTCCCGTTCTTCCGTTCGGGCGATATCTTAGCCCATATTCATCGGCGGCGTGAGAGGCGCGGCAAGAACACTCGAAAACAAAGACGGTGCGAAGGCAACCCGCTTTGTAATCAACCTCGACGTGCAAAACTGAACGGTCCTCTCGCCCCGGTAGGTCTTCCTCGCGTCCGAACCATCAACCCACGAGCTCGAGCAGATGCCGACACTCTTGGTTGGCTAGAATCTTCCTAAGCGCGATGTCTTGGATCTGCCGT
>CAXMPS010000236.1:0-21175 GCA_964194995.1 uncultured Gammaproteobacteria bacterium
TCTCGAATTGATAGCGGGCACCGAGTTGTCACTCGAGTACGACGCCGGTGGGATGCACTTGGTGGTCCTCTGGCTGGAGCCGGGCTCGGGACCGCTGCAGAGTCGTCTTGCGACACTTCGCCGGTGGCGAAACGGACGAAATGAGCAGGTCGTGGCCAGCCTCACCGAGCTCGGGATGCCGATGACGATCGACGAAGTGGTTGAAGAAGCAGGCAGCGGAAGCGTCGGGAGACCCCATATTGCCGCCGTGATGATGGCCAAGGGGTATGTCGAGTCGATTCAGGAGGCGTTTGAACTTTGGCTGGCCTCAGGAAGGCCGGCCTACTCGAGCCGACCAAAGTTGAGGCCTGAGGAGGCCATTCAGTTGGCCTTGGAGTCTGGAGGCGTGCCAATTCTGGCGCATCCTCACACCCTCAACATCAATCGAGCAGCCGAAATGGGAGACCTTCTCACCGAGCTTCGGAAGGTCGGGCTGGTCGGACTCGAAGCGATCTACTCCAGCTACCGCCAGCACGAGCGGGATGGGTACGCCGACCTCGCCCGCCGGTTCGGCCTGGTCCCGTCTGGGGGCTCTGACTATCACGGCTCATACAAACCGGGTCTCGACCTCGGCCGCGGATACGGTGATCTCGTGGTTCCCGACTCCGTCCTCGACGATCTTCGCAGGCACGCGGCCAACCCATGAGCCGTCCCCTCCGGATGGGGACCGCTGCCGCGGTCGTTTCCGGGAGTGTCCTGCTTTCCCGGATTCTCGGCCTGGGGCGCGAGGCCCTTCTCGCCTCACTGATCGGCCTCAACGCCGAAGGAGACCTCTACCGGCTTGCCTTCTCGATCCCCGATTTTCTCAACTACCTGCTGGCCGGTGCCTATCTCACGATCACTCTGATACCGATCCTGAGCCGGCACATCGAGCGAGACGACCAGGAAGCGGCCAACCGCGCCTTCAGCTCCGTTTTCCGCTTCGTGTCGTTGGCGATCATTGGTCTAACGGCACTGTTGTGGATTGGAGCCGACCAACTCGTCTCACTGGTGTTCCCGGAGATCGTCGAAGACCACGATCGACTCGTCTCCCTGACCAGGCTGGTGCTTCCCGCACAAGTGTTCCTCGTCGTAGGAGCGCTCTTGATGGCCGTCCAGTACAGCTACCGACGATTCGTCATCCCGGCTCTCGCCCCGATCATCTACAACCTCGCCATCATCGCGACAGGTCTGATCGGGGCCGCCGTAGGTGAAGCCTCTCCCGAGGCGTTCCTTCTGGGGGCGGTCATCGGCTCGGCAGTGGGCAACTTCGGGCTGCAGTGGATTGGTGCCCGGCGGACTGGGACGAGGCTGGTGCCGGTCCCCAAAGGGGATTCGGCGATCAAGGAATATCTGCTTCTGTCCATTCCGCTCATGCTGGGTCAGTCGATCGCCGTCCTCGACGAGCAGTTCGTCCGCTGGTTCGGCCAGATTGAGGAAGGCGCAGCGTCGGCGCTGACGTTTGCCCGCCAGCTCAACATGGTTCCGATCGGAGTAATAGCCCAGGCCGCCGGGGTGGCCGCGTTCCCATTTCTCGCCCGGCTTGCCGCCCGTGGCGACGATAAGGAGCTGATCGAGACCACGGGCCGCACCGCAAGGAACACGGTGTTTGTCGCGGCCGCCGCGACCGCCGTTCTGGTGGTGCTTGCCGGTCCCCTGGTCCGCCTGCTCTACCAATATGGAAAGTTCACCGAAGCTGACACCGAACTGGTGGCCAGTCTCCTTGTCATCTATGCCTTCTCCATCCCGGCTTGGGGTCTTCACCAGATAATCTCACGCCACTTCTACGCGAAACGCAAGATGTGGACTCCGGTTGTGATCGGCACGATTGGGACCCTGATCGCCGTGCCGCTGTGGTTCGGTTTGTACCAATCGATGGGGGTTGAGGGCTTTGCGCTGGCTTCGACGATCGTTATGACCGCCTACGCCCTCGCCCTAGTCGCCGCCTGGGGCCGCGATTCCGGGTGGAGCCCGGTTAGAAAGTTGCTTCCCTCATTCGCCAGGGGTGTGGTTTCCGCTGCCGTAGCCGCACTCGTCGCCGCGCCGCTGGTCAACAGGCTGTTTGATCAGGGAGATCTCACCGTCCTCGGCAGCCTTGGAGCGGCGGCCATCGGTGGGATCACCGCCCTGGCGGCATTCATTCTGGTCGCTTACCTCCTCCGAGCTCCTGAACTCAAAGAGCTGCTTGCCCGACGGAGATAGCCGCCTGGGTCGTTCAGGGCTGGAGTCCGCCGAGATCGAGAGGGAGGTCGGACTCGTCGGGCTCGAGGGCCCGAACCCACGCCGAGAGACCCTGTTGGGGGGCGCCTTGGCGCGCCGCCTTCTCCTCGGTGGCCAGACGATCGAGGACAACCGCGATCACGGCAGCCTCGAACTCCCCGGCTCCACCTCTGATCTCGATGTTCTCATTCATAGGGACGCTCCACGAGCTCTATCAAGGTACCAGCGAGATCCATGGGGTGGACAAAGGCGATCCTCGCCCCACCGCCCCCGACTCTCGGTGACTCGTCCACCAGCCTTGCTCCTTCTGCCTTGAGATGGGCGAGGGCGATGTCGATGGAGGCCACCGCATATGCCACATGATGCAGGCCCTCACCATTTCGCTCGAGAAACCTGCCGACGGGTGACTCGGTACTCAAAGGCCGAAGAAGCTGTATGAATGAACCGCCCACGGGGATCATCGCCTCCTCCACGCCCTGCGATTCGACGGTCTCCCTATAGAGCGGCTCGACGTTGTATCTGGCGCGATAGCGCTCGACGGCCTTGTCCAGGTCCCATACCGCTATCGCCACATGGTCGAGGTTGATCAGTTTCACTGAAGGGAGGCTATTGGACATCCATGTGAGTGTCACACCGGCACAGTTAGCATCACTTCAGGAGGTTTGATTGAAGAACTCGGTGATCACGGGCATTGCCCGTACCCCGATTGGCAAATACAACGGTTCGCTAAAGCCGTTGCGCGCGGTTGAGTTGGGTGGCTCGGCCATCGCCGCAGCCGCGGATCGAGCCAATCTCGACCCCTCGTCTGTCGATGAGGTGATATTCGGCCATGTGCTCCAGGCCGGGGAAGGCCAGATCACGGCTCGCCAAGCTGCCGTCAAAGGCGGGCTTCCGATGACGGTGCCATCAGTCACCATCAACAAGGTGTGTCTGTCAGGGATGTCGGCGATCGGCCTTGCCGATCGGGCGGTCCGACTCGGAGAGTCGAAATTCGTGATGACCGGAGGCATGGAAAGCATGTCGAATGCCCCCCACGTCGTGCGAGAACTGCGCTGGGGTGCTCATCTCGGCAATGTCGAAGCCGTAGACGTGATGCAGCACGACGGTCTTTTCTGTGCGTTCGATCAGTGCACCATGGGCGAGGCGTCGGACCACAAAAACGAACGTCTCGGGATCGGCCGGCTGGAGCAGGACGAGTGGGCCGCCCGCAGCCATGAGCGCGCCGCCGAGGCAACCCGGTCGGGAGTGTTTGCCAAGGAGATAACACCGGTCCATGTCCCTCAGCGAAAAAGCGACCCGGTAACGGTGGATACCGACGGAGGCATCCGTGAGGAATCAAGTGTTGAGTCGTTGAGCGAGCTTCGACCAGCCTTCGTCCCAACCGGGACCATCACCGCCGGCAATGCGTCCCAGATATCCGATGGTGCGGCGGCCGTCGTCGTGGCCGATCGGGACGCAGCGGAGGCCTCGGGAGCGCGGGTCGTTGCCGAGATTCTCTCCTACGGCCAGATCGGAGGCGCCGACGCGACCCTTCATGAGAGACCGGCCGAAGCTCTGATGGTGGCCCTCAAAGCGGCGAGTCTCGAGGCCAAGGATCTCAGAATCGTGGAGATCAACGAAGCCTTCGCAGCGGTCTCGCTTTGGTCGGCGAGGATGCTGGACATCCCCGACGAGAGGGTCAATGTCAGCGGTGGTTCCGTTGCGCTAGGGCACCCGCTCGGAGCCACGGGAGCAAGGCTGGTAGTGACTCTCGTCAACGCCTTGATGCACCGAGGTGGTGGTATTGGCGCCGCCACTCTGTGCGGGGGTGGTGGCCAGGGGGACGCGATCATCGTCAAAGTCGACGGCTGATGACCGAGCCCGTCGAACGCAACCTCGGCCTCGACCTGATCCGGGTCACCGAGACTGCGGCGATGGGCGCGGCCAGATGGCTCGGACGCGGCGACAAGGAAGCCGCCGACCAGGCTGCCGTAGACGGGATGCGTCTCCATCTCTCAACCTTGGACATCGACGGCCTAGTGATCATTGGCGAAGGCGAGAAGGACCAGGCTCCAATGCTCTTCAACGGCGAGCGGCTTGGTTCGGGGACCGGAATCGTCGTGGATGTGGCGGTGGATCCTGTCGACGGAACGACTCTTACGGCTTCGGGAATACCGGGGGCTATCGCCGTGATCGCCTTGTCGGAGGGCCGGGGATCGATGTATGCCCCAGGCTCACTTGTCTACATGGACAAGATTGCAGTCGGACCGGAGGCAGCGGGCAGTGTCGACCTGGAGGCGCCTGTCGAACACAACCTCCGACAGGTGGCGAAGGCCAAGGACAAGGATGTCAGCGACCTCCGAGTCTTGATCCTTGACCGTCCGAGGAACCAGTCCTACGTCGACGCAGTTCGGGCCGCCGGTGGCCGGATTTCGCTTCTGCGCGACGGCGACGTGGCCGGTGCCATCGCCACCGCTCAGGAGGACGCGGCCGCCGACATCCTTCTCGGGATCGGCGGCTCACCCGAAGCCGTTCTCGCGGCAGCGGCCCTCAGATGCATGGGAGGAGAGATCCAATGTCGCCTATGGCCGAGAGACGACGAGGAGCGGTCGGCTGCCGGTGACGAGGACCTGGATCTCGACCAGGTGATATCGACGAGCGACCTGGTCAGCTCTGAGAATGTCTTTTTTGCTGCCACGGGCGTCACCGGCGGGGAGTACCTCAGGGCAGTCGAGTTTCGGGGGGATCAGGTGGTCACCCATTCAGTCATCATGCGCTCCAAGACCGGATCGATTCGGGACATGACGGCCTATCACGACCTGGCGCGACTCAGAGCGATCTCGGCCCAGACCCTCGACTAGTGGTCTCCCGCCAATAGTTGCTGGAATGTCTTGTGTGGTCTACTCGACCGCCCGAATCCACAAAACGGTGATCCAACCGGTCACGAGAACCATCGCTGCCACCGCGCCCACACGGAGCAGCATTCCGCCACCGGATGTTCCATTGACAGCCGACTCCATGATGAGAGCAACAGTCACAGCGGTGAGGGCGGACAGTGCCAGCCGACCGAGGATCGCACCCGTGCTCCGCGGCCTGGTCCGTTGCTCCATAGAAACGGCCGCAAGCTCGATGCACACAACCAGGATGAAGGCCTGCATCCACACCGGCGGGACAAGAGGGCCGGCGGCAGTTGCCGTCATGCCGACCCTCATCACGAAGGCGACGCCTGCCACCGTGATCCCCACACTCTCCCCGACGGCGAGCCCCAACACCAGGGCGGCCACACCGAGCCATCCGAGCAGAGCTGCTGTGGGCGGAATTGGGGCACCGGCAGCATCAAGCCCTGGCACCAGGCTCGCGAGAGCAATGGCGACAACGACGGATCCAAGGGCACTTACACGGGCAAGCGCCATGAGGCCCTCCAGGAGGCGATCTGAGAAAGGGCCACATCAGGTGGATCGCCGCGTCGCCACGGAGCCAGCGCTATGCCATCAGCGACCAGCAAGTCGCGCAGCCGGTCACGTTCCATTTTCCACACGCGCCGACCGACCTTCCGTGGGTCATTGGTCGGCTCGGGGAGAAATTCGCTTGGATCCACCTCGATCATGGCTACATCGATTCCAGACACCCTGAGTGAATGGGCAAGTCCGGCAAGGCTGTCATCGAGCATCGGCGTAAGCATGATCACGAGGGCGGGCCGGACTGCCACCCGGAGGACTGCTCTCTCGACGGCGATCGGGGTCGAATCGCCTCCTTGCACGCTCAACAACTGCTCGACAATGCGGCGGCGATGCTGCTCGCCAGATCCTGGCTGGATGAACCGGGTCATGCCGTCGGCCGTAACCAGGCCAAGCCGGTATCGCCTCCGCCCGTACTCACGCAACAATGCACCGGCGAGTCGGACCGATCGATCAACCAAGACCTCAAGACCGGTATCTGGCTGAACCTGGGCATCGACAACAAGAACCACGTCACCGTTGCGCTCTGGATATCGATCATTCACCCACAATGATCCGGTTCGCGATGACACCCTCCAGTTGAGGGACCGCGGATCGTCACCGAGGTGATACGGCCTCATCTCGGAGAACTCCGAGCCGATACCTCGCGACCTCGATACAAGATCACCGGCGTGAAGGTTCGTTTCACGCGGGGTCAGCAACTCAGACACGATTGCATCCGCGGGAACCGAAACGATCCGAATGGTCTGGTTGAACCGCTGCCTCATTTCCAGGATGCCGAAGGCCGAGTCGTAGTAGATGGAAATCGGTCCCAGACTTCTTCTACCCCAGCCTTCAGCTGCCACTGTCAGGTCGAGAGTCAACTCATCCCGAACCGCTACGAGCAGCCCAGATTGATCCACGATCGTGGCGCCTTCGACTCCTTCTACTACCAGGCCTTCGGCAAGATGGAGGTCGACGTAGAGGTTCTCTATTGGCTCATCAACTCGCACCCGGAGAATGACGTGACGCTCTTCACCCTCCACAAGCGAGGACGGCGCCTCCAATACGTCCACCTCCACATTGAGCGATCGAGCCGAGGCAAGCCCAGCCACAGCGAGGACCAGGAGAGGCACGACGAATAGGGCGGGCTCCGGCTGGCCGAGAGCCAACGCGACAGCAAGCCCCACCACGCCCGAAACCGCATAAGCACGAAGGCGGGGCGTGGTGTGTCGGCTCAAGTCGGTGAGGGTGGGACGGCGGGCGGCGTCGGCACCTGTTCCACGACTTCCTCCACCACCGAATCCTCGGTGATCTCCTGCGCCCAATACTCGGGTCGCAAGATCAAACGATGAGCTAGCGCTGGCACTGCGACGTCCTGAACATCATCCGGGATGACGTAGGTGCGCCCGTCGAGGGCTGCCTTCGCCCGAGCCATCTTCATGACTGCGAGCGAGCCACGTGGGCTGGCACCCACCCGAATCCGGGAGGAAGAGCGGGTCGCATCAACGAGCTCCACGATGTACCTGCCGACGGACTCCGAAACGTGGACGTCCTCAACTGCCTTTTGCATCGCAGCTAGCTGAGATCGCGTGACAATTCGATCCAATGAGACGTTGTCTGTTCCGCGCGCGGCTCGGCTTTCCAGAACTTGCCACTCCGCGTCTGCGCTTGGATATCCGATCCGGGCACGGATCAAGAATCGATCTATCTGCGCCTCCGGAAGCGGATATGTTCCCTCGAACTCAATGGGGTTCTGAGTCGCGATTACTAGAAACGGGGGGTCGAGCGGCCGAGTCACACCATCGACGGTCACCTGTCTTTCCTGCATGGCCTCGAGGAGTGCTGCCTGAGTCTTTGCAGGAGCCCGATTGATCTCGTCGGCAAGCAGAAGATTCGAGAACACCGGACCTGCTCTGAACTCTGGCGAGCCCACCCGGGGGTCCATCACCATTGACCCGGTGATATCCATCGGCATCAGATCAGGGGTGAATTGAACACGAGAAAAGTCGAGATCGGCTGCTGCCGCAATGGATCTCGCCAGCAAAGTCTTGGCCAAGCCCGGGAGATCCTCTATCAAGACGTGGCCGTCGGCAAGTAGTGCCATGACTACGGTCTCGACTACCCCCCGTTTTCCAATCACCGCCTTCTCCACTTCGTCAATCAAGGCACCGGCCAATGGACGGATGTCTGAGCTTGTGGTTGTTTCCGAAGTCAAAGGTCCTCCAACTGATCGACAATTTTCTTGATTTGGAATGAGGAGAGAGGCCGGGATCCGTCGTCCCAAAGCGATCTATCGACCAGTTCGTAGGTGCGCATCGAGCGTTGGCCTATTCCCCGTCGGCGCAGTCTGTGACTTGCTATCCGCTGCAATTCAGCCTTGATCCGACGATCGGCGCCGGGGCTCTCCGAGAATGCATGGATGGCGGACAGCTCAAAAGACGATACTGATCGCGGCGGACGCGGATCGGGAACTGATTCGGTCCTGAACAGAGACGGCGCCGATTCCATTTCCCCTCTCGGCATCAGTCGCAACGCTCCGACCACAAGAGCCACCAACATGAGCTCCCACGCAATGACCTCTGTCGTCGACTCGAGCTGGAGCAGTAGCAGGGCAGCCAAACCTGCAAGAACCACGGCTCCAACAAACACCCGCGTCACTGTTCGAAACTCTCTTTGATCCGACCATAAGCACGCTCGGCCAGATCGGCATCGGAGGCCTTGACCACAGACTCGCCAAACCGGGCCACCGAATAGCCACGCGATAGCGTGGCCAGGTCCTCGCCATCGATGCTCAACACTGACTTGACCCGGAATGTGTGCCGGCGGGACGTCTCAGACCTACGACGGGCCGCCCCCTTATCGCGTGCGCCTGCTTCGAAACCGGCATACGCGTTGATCACCCTCGATCGGGGGTCGGATCCGGTACGCGTAGGGATGGGCTCCGCCATCGGAACGACCGACGAGACCACGGGCCGATCGTCATCAGGGTGATCCTCTGGCCCGAAAATGCTCGGGCCTAATCGAATCAGGATCGCGACTCTCACGAACGCCGCAACAATCACCACCGTCAGGAGAACGCCGACCACCCATGCTGCCCGGGTTGTTGCCTCACCGACGACGACAACATCGCCGATGTCAGGCAGAGCGAGAGGCCCACTCTCAAGCTCCTCGAAGGTGAATACGGAGATGAAGTAACCGACCCCGACCGCCACCACGATGATGAGCCATCGCATGGACCTGGGCCGCTCCCTCGGCACGATTCTTCGCAGGTTGAGAAGCAGAAACGCGGCCAAACCAACGGCGGCCGCCAAGACGGCCCACGCCGAAGCGGCGACCAGCCAGTCCAACGACGGAAGCGTGAGGTCGAGGAGCGGCTCCGCTTCATCCTGACCGGGCAGGCCACGCGCAGAGACGGCAATCACATACCCCAACCCCATCAGCACAAGCCCTGCTGTGATCACGTTGACGATGCGTCTGCTCATGCGGCCTTCTCGACAGCGCTGAGCAGGGTGTGGGCAACCGGCGCGGCCGCTGCCTCCAGAACCGGCACATGATGGGAGCCGCCGTCGTAGAGAACGACACTTGCCCCCACCGTCTGGGCTGCCAGCGCATCATCAGGCGTGTCGCCGACCACGACCGACTGAGCCGGATCTATCCCGAGACTCGCCAAATGCTGCTCCAAATGGGCTGCCTTCAGACCTCCGGTTGGCGTCTGTAGCCCCTCAACGCGGACAAACCGATCGGAGATACCGTGCGAGGCAACTATCTCGACGAGCCTGTCGTGGGTGGTCATCGACAGGAGTGATTGGTTCCAGCCCTTCGTCTCCGTCAGTGCGATCGCCTCCAAGGCGTCCTTCGCCAAAGGGGCGCGATGGACCCGACTGAAGTACTCATCATGAAATATCTTGTTCAATGACTCCCATTCCATGTCGCTCACGGAACGGCCGAAGAGCGACTGGTAGAAAGAACGAACCGGTCGGGTGAAGTGGTCCCGGTACTGGTGGTCGTCGATTGGAGGCAATCCGAATCGGCCGATACCGACATTGAGCGACTCAATGACGATCTCGAGATCATCGAGCAAGGTTCCGTTCCAGTCCCAAACAACATGTGAGATCGCCATGAGTTGAAGAGGATATTGCATTGTCCCGGTGTTTACGGCAGGGCTTATCCGGCAGAGCGGCCGAAAGTGTGTTCGCCCGCGGTTTTCCCTTAGTGGTTAGTGTGCCGACGCGTAAGGAGGACGTCACGACCAGCCAGGCTGCACCCGCGAAACCAGGCCCAATATTCCGTGGTTTCCTGGCATATCAGCGATGGGCGGACAACCTCGCCGAGATCACCGGCAAGGGGGCCCAGTGGGCGGTGATCCCGACGGTGGCGGTCGGATTCATCAATGTAATCCTCAGATACGTTGGTCAATGGCAAGGGATCAGACTCACCAGCAATGCGATTATCGAGTTGCAGTGGTACCTGTATTCGTTGATATTCCTTCTTGGCTTCAACTACATCCTCAAGCATCAGATAAACGTCCGCGTTGACTTCTGGTTCGCCAATCAGTCGAAGAAGCGCAAGGCCAAGATCGACTTCTTCGGCCACATCATCGCCCTCATCCCATTCGCCATGATCGGTTTGTGGGTCTCAATACCACAGGTCATCACCTCGTGGTCGCTGAACGAGCAATCGCCGGACGCAAGCGGCCTTCCCAGGGCACCGATCAAGACGATGATCGCCGTCGCTTTTGCGCTCCTCCTCATCCAGGCCATCGCAGAGATGGTGAAGCTCTATGCGGTCCTCGTAGATCATGAAGAGCTAGCTGAAATCGAAGAAGAACTCGAGCAACCGATCAGGATCGAATGAGGGGGGTGGAATGAGTCTCGAGTTGTTGGCGATCATCATGTTCGCCGTTTTCATGGTCATCATCCTGTCGGGATACCCAGTCGCGTTTTCGTTCGCCGGAACCGCCATCATCTTCTTCCTTCTCGGGATGGTCTTTGGTGACCTCGCTGTGCCCGAGCTGAATGTCCTGTTCTCCCGGTGGTTCGCCGATGCTGTTTCCAATTTCACTTTCCTGGCCATCCCCTTCTTTGTGTTCATGGGGGCAGTCTTTGAGAAGGCGGGCCTGGCAGAGCGCCTTCTGACAACCATCGGGTTCCTCATGGGTCCGCTACGAGGCGGGATGGCCGTAGCTGTCATTCTCGTAGGGACGCTTCTTGCCGCGGCGACAGGGGTCGTGGCCGCCACCGTCATCGTGATGGGCATCCTGGCTCTGCCAGTGATGGTCAAGTACAACTACGACCACAAGCTCGCCGCAGGCGTGATCGTTGGCTCCGGCACTCTGGCCCAGTTGATACCGCCCAGCCTGGTGTTGATTGTCCTTGCTCAATTCATCCCGGTGTCGGTGGGCCAGCTCTTCGCGGGCGCCCTGATTCCGGGAGTGATGTTGTCTGTGATCTTCATGATCTACGCGGTGGCGATCGCCTACATCAAGCCAGGTCACGCACCGGCAATCCCAAAGTCTGAGAGGACCATGAGCGGGGGAGAACTCGCAATAGAGACTCTCAAAGTGGTAGTTCCGCCGATGTTCCTCGTCTTCGCCGTACTCGGATCAATCTTCGCCGGCATTGCCACTGCTTCAGAGGCGGGCGCGGTGGGGGCGATGGGCGCGGTGATCCTTGCACTGGCATATCGGTCTTACAGCTGGAAGATGATCATGGAAGCGGCCCGGGCCACAGCCAATATCACCGGCCTTGTGCTCCAGATTCTCTTCGCTTCCACTTTCTTCGCCCTGGTGTTCCAGAAGCTGGGAGGTCAGAACTTGATCACGGACTGGTTGACGTCAATCCCGGGAGACAAGTGGGGGTTCATCATCGCCGCCAACATCATTGTCTTTCTCTTGGGGATCAACCTCGAGTTTCTCGAGATCTCGTTCATCGTGATGCCCCTGTTCGTCCCGGCAGCCCTCGCATTGGATATCGATCTTGTCTGGTTTGCGGTGATGATGGCCATCAATCTCAATATGGCATTCATCTCACCACCGGTCGGTTTCAGCCTTTTCTATCTCCAATCGGTGGCGCCACCGGAGATCACGACCAGCGAGATTCACAGGGGCGCTCTTCCATTCATGGCGCTGCAAGGCGTGGGGCTCGTCATCGTCATGTTGTTCCCTCAGACCGTTACCTGGCTGGTCGAGAGGTTCGGTCTCGGCGACACCGAACTGGCAGCCCAGCTCTTCAACTTCATGACCATGTAGGAAGGGCCCCGCCTCGACGGGGCCCTTCTCAATCGGTTGGTCAGTTGCTATGCCTGCTGGCTGGCCGCGTAGTCGAGATACGACGTTTCGGCCAATGCATGCCATTCCTGGATGTCGGACCTGAAACTCGACCAGTTGTCCAAGATGGACTTGAAGTCCGCGTCGTCGGCAGCGTTCTGGTCATAGATGCCAAACGAAGCTTCCTCGGCAGCAGCCATCACGTCGTCGGGGAAGGGCAAGATTGTGATGCTCCCATCACTCTTGATCTGCTGCAACGCCGGCGGATTCTTTATGTCGTAAGTGGCGAGCATGGTGCTGTTCGCCTCATAGGCGGCGGTCTTGATGATCTCCTGATAGATCTCTGGGAGGTCATTCCACACAGGAAGCGGTATCTGCACTTCGAGCGACGGACCCGGCTCCCACCACCCCGGGTGGTAGTAGAACTGGGTTACCTCGTGGAACCCCATCACGGTGTCGTCGTACGGCCCGACCCACTCGGTGGCATCGATCGCACCAGTCTGAAGAGCCTGGAAGATCTCACCACCGGGCAAGACCTGGACTGTGACACCCAGCTCGGCCATCACCGCGCCGCCTAGCCCCGGGATGCGCATGACCAAGCCTTCCAGGTCGGAAACACTGTTGATTTCCTTGTTGAACCAGCCACCCATCTGCACACCGGTGTTCCCAGCAGGGAACTGGATCGCATTGAACCGCTCGGCATAGACATCCTGAAGCATTTCCAGCCCGCCGCCCTCGTACAGCCACGCGTTCTGCTGCCGCGCGGTCAGCCCGAACGGAAGTGCAGTTCCGAAGGCGGTCAACGGAGCCAAACCGACGTAGTAGTAGGAAGCGGTGTGGCCGGCGCTGATGCTGTTTGACTGGACGTTCTGGAGGATCTCCAAAGGCGGGACCACCTCACCAGCGGGCTGCGCCGTCACCATGAACTTGCCGCCAGTCATCGCCGACACTCGATCGGCGAAACGTTGGGCTCCTCCATAGATTGTGTCCAGCGAGACGGGCCAGCTGGTAGCCAGCTCCCACTCGATCTCCGGAAGACTGTCGTCTGCGGCGGCTGCGTCGGCGTCGCTGTCACCGGTACCACAGGCCGCAAGCGCTGCGGCTCCCAGAGCGCCCATGGAAGCCAGCTTCAGGAACTGACGCCTCTCCATGACCTTCGCATATTCAACCCTGTTCATTGGTCCTCCTTCGTCTCCCTCGCGGATACCGCGAGAGTACTCATGAGGCCCACGCCGTGTCGGACAGAATGCGCTCATTGCCAGCCGCGTCGGCGGGCACCCTGTTAGAGCTCGGTTCGTCCGATCAGGGCCCGCCCGATAGTGAGCTCGTCGGCGTAATCCAGATCGCCGCCCACGGGCAGACCCGAAGCGAGCCGACTGACCCGGACCCCGAGCGGTTTGAACTCGCGGGCGATGTACATCGCGGTGGCATCTCCTTCGATGGTGGGATTGGTCGCGACGATCAGCTCAGCGATGCCTTCCGGCTCAAGACGGTTCTTCAACTCCTCAAACCGGAGTTGTCCGGGGCCGATGCCATTGATAGGCGAAAGAGCACCGCCCAGAACGTGATAGCGACCTCGGTACTCCTGGGTGCGCTCCACCACAATGATGTCCTGCGGGCGCTCCACCACACACACCAAGCTGGTTTCGCGGCGCCCGTCCCGACATATCGAACACTCCTCGGCGGCGGAAACGTTGAAGCACCGCTCACAGAGAGCTATCTGGTCGCGCATGTCCCCTATCGCGGCAGCAAGACGGCGTGCGTCGGCCTCCTCTACCGAAAGCAGGTGAAAGGCGAGACGTTGAGCTGACTTCTGGCCGACCCCTGGCAAACGCGCCAGCTCGTCGATCAGTCTCTGTACGGGACCCTCGAACATCAACCCAGCAGACCGCCCAGATCGAGGCCCCCGGTCAGGCCGCCGAGCTGATCGGATGCGGCATTGCCAGCTGCCTCAAGCGCCTGTCTGACCGCAGCTACCACAAGGTCTTCGAGCATCTCGACGTCGTCGGGATCAACGACCTCCGGTGCAATCGTCACCTTCACGAGTTCCTGCCCTCCGGTGACGGTCGCAGTGACCATCCCACCTCCAGCGGACCCTTCAAACGTCTTCTCGGCGAGCTCGGCCTGGGCGGCCTCGAGCTGGGTTTGCATCATTTGCGCCTGCTTCATGATCTGGCGCATGTCGGGCTGATTCATATGACGCAGGGTACCTCCTGTTTCCTTCTGTTCCCTCCCCCTTGAGCGGAGCGAATTTGGGGAGGTGGCACGATGTGCCGGAGGGGGCAAGACCGCAGTCTCGGGCTGCCCCGTTACTCCTCGACAACCTCCGCACCCAGTTCGCTCGACAGAAGCGACATAGGGTCCATCTTCTCCGCGGGACGCTCTTCGAGCTGGGTGATATCGACGTCGGCATCGCTGTCGTCGGAGCCGCCATCCCGCAGCGCAAATCGAACCTGAACCGGAGCCTTCAGCAACTCACTCGCTCGCGCACCGACGATCTTCGCAACGGCGTCGTCTTCTTGAAGAGATTGGAGATGAAAGTCGTGGGCCACTTCAAGGACAATGGCATTGCCGTCGACCGCGGCCGGAACCGCCTCTCGAAAGAACGCCCATCGACGAGCCCCCAACACCTCGCGAAGACTTCCAAACAAACCCGGCCAGATCGCTTTCAGTTGCTCCAGGCTGACCTCAACGTCCGGTGATGGCGCCGTAGCCGGCGACTCGTCGAGCACGTTGTCAGGCGACGCATCGCCCTTCGAGGCAGTCGCGGGAATCTGGTCCTGATCAGATGATTGCGCCGACACGGGGACGGGCTCTTCACTTCGTCGAGTTGGTTCCGACCGTGCCAGCCGACGCTCCAGACGCTCTACCCGGGCCAGGAGAGCATCCCCATCGCTCGAGGTCTCCGGCCTGGTTAGCTTGATAAGCGCCAACTCGGTCATCAAACGCTCCTCACGACCCTCCCGCAGCCTCACGAGCGCATCGCCGAGCAGGTCGACGGCCCGCAGGACGTCGCCGGCCGGAATCACGGCGGCCGCCTTGCGCCACGCCTCGTACACCTCCGCCGGCTCGTCGGAGATCTCGGCCAGGTTGGGGGCATAGTGGGCAAGGAACGCGCCGCGGAAGAAGCTGACGGACTCGGCCACAAAACGTCTCAGGTCCACGCCCTGGGCAGCCAGCTCGGCGACCAGGTCAAGGGCCGCCTTCGCATCTTCGTCGGACACGGCAGTCACGAGACGCATGAAGGCTTCCGAGTCGGCAAGTCCAAGGGCGCGCCTCACCCCGGCGACTTCGACCCTACCGTCGCCCAGGGCGGCCACCTGTTCGAGCAGTGACAACGAATCGCGGACCGAGCCTTCGGCGTGGCGAGCGATGGCGATCAGCGCCGCGGGCTCGGCCTTATAGCCTTCGCGATCGGAGATGACGCTGAGATGACCCGCCAGTTCCTCAATCGGGACCGGGTGGAAATCGAAACGCTGAGTTCGAGACCGGATCGTGTCGAGCAACTTGTATGGCTCGGTAGTAGCCAGCACGAAATGGACATGATCGGGAGGCTCCTCGAGGGTCTTCAGCAAGGCGTTCCCCGCGGCCTTTGACAGCATGTGCGCCTCGTCAAGCACGAAGATCCGCTGGGAGGTGGCCGAAGACGCAACCGTGGTGACGCTCACCTTGATATCACGAATGTCGTCCACCGAGTTGTGCGAAGCAGCGTCCAACTCCAAAACATCCAGCGAGGTTCCATCGGTGATCGAGGTGCAACTGAAACACTCGTTGCACGGCGCACCCTCCGAGCCCCGATTCTCACAGTTGAGAGCCTTGGCGAGGACACGGGCGGTCGTCGTCTTGCCGGTGCCTCTCGGCCCAGTGAAAAGGTATGCGTGGGCCACCTTCCCATCGGCGACTTCGCGCGCCAGGGTCGTCGTCACATGACCCTGACCGATGATGTCGTCGAAGGTCTGGGGGCGGTACTTTCGGTAGAGAGCCTGGTATTCCACTCATCCGCACAGTACCTGCCCACAGGGACATGAGTAGATGCGACCTACGATTCGCCCGTGGCCGACGATCCGATAGCAACGATGTGGCAGGCGTTTCAGCATGCGACTGGGATCGAAGCCACTTATTCGGCCTGGGCGTTTGGCGACGACTCAGACCCAGATTTTCAGACTGAGCTTGGCAAGCTGGTTCTGGAAGGACCGAAGCGAGCCACGGCCGGGCTTCTCTCGGACTACTCGAACGGCGACGAGCCTATGCCCAAGGTTGGGGACTACTCCATCATCCTCGACGGCGACGGAAACCCACTCTGCATCATTCGCACCGCTGAGGTGAGCAACAGGCCCATGAGCGAAGTCGACGAGCAGTTCGCCTGGGACGAGGGAGAGGGCGAGAGAACCGTGAAGTGGTGGACCGAAGCTCACGTCCAGTTCTTTGCTCGTCTCGGGATCGAGATCGACCAATCTACCGACATGGTGTTGGAGCGGTTCGAACTGGTCTGGCCGGCAGCATGAAGTCCCCTTTTCGTTCATTTATGACCTCAATCCGTCGATACTTGCCCTCGTGACTCAACCTCTCGTCGAAGAATCGACCACGGGGGCTGTGGAATCACCCCCAGCGGTTTGGGCCAAGGGCCTTGTCAGGAGGTTCGGGAAAACAGTCGCAGTCGACAATGTCGACCTGTCCATCGCACCGGGAGAATTCTACGGCCTGCTTGGTCAAAACGGGGCCGGCAAGACAACAACGATCAAGACGATCGTCGGGCTGCTCCGCCCCCACGCAGGTGAAGTCGGCATCGGGGAGTACAACACATGGAAGAACCCCACCGAGGTCAAGGCCCGCATCGGGGTGCTCCCCGAGGAATTCAATCTCTACGAGCGTCTCACCGGAGCCGAGCTCCTGGACTTCACCGCCGCGATGCACGGATTGGAACGCGAGGAGGCAGTCGTGCGAAGGAACGAGCTTCTCGACCTTCTCGATCTCGTCGAGGCGGGGTCCAAGCTTATCGCTGACTATTCGCGGGGTATGAGAAAGAAGGTCGCGCTGGGCGCGGCGATCATCCACCGGCCGCCGGTCCTCTTTCTCGACGAGCCATTTGAGGGCGTGGATGCCGTCTCTTCGAGGCTGATCCGCAATCTCCTCAAGCGTGCCGCTCAAGAAAAGACCACCATCATCTTTTCCTCACATGAAATGCACCTCGTGGAGAAACTCTGCACCCGGATCGGGATCATGGTTCAGGGACGGCTGACGATCGAGGACACCCCGGTCGGTCTGATGGAGAAAACGGAAGCCGACAACGTCGAGGACGCGTTCATCGCCGCCGTCGGAGGCCGAGCGTCAGACGAGACCTCCTGGTATGGCGGCGAGTAGGCGCGCCGGTCGGCGGGTCAAAGTCTCGGCGCCCCTCGGTGCGGAATCATGGAGCCGGGGACACCGCGAATGGTGATGACTGGTCGGCAAGATGCGCGACGGGTTTGGCACAGCAAGTTGCTAGTCGGCCTCAAGGCTCGTCTCACCTGGAACGGGGTCCGTAGCGACGTGCAGCGCCGGTTCGGCCTGCCGATCGCCACAGCGTTGATGCTGTGGGTGGGCCTTTGGCTGGCCAGGACCCACTACGAAACGGCCACTCTTCTCGCAGAGGTCAGTCCAGCAGCAGTCCCGGAGTATCTGGCTTGGACAGCCCTCTTCCTGTTCCTGGTCTGGGTCGCCTTGCCGGTCATCATCTTCCCGCTCGACGAGAACCTGGATCCACAGCAGCTCGCCCACCTGCCCTTGACAGGAAACCAACTGACATTGGGCCTGGCGATGTCCAGTTTCGTTGCGCCTTCAACGGTCGTGCCTCTCCTGGTGATTGGATCCAACGCCGCTGTCATGCCAGGCGCCTGGTGGATGGTGATCCCCGCATCACTCATCTACCTCGGGCTTCTCGCCGTCGGCAGCCAGCTCTTCTCGGCCGCCGTTTCCGCCATTCTTCGAACCCGACGGGGCCGCGATATCGCCACCTTCCTCGTGCTCGGGCTAGCGGCCGGATCCTTCCTGATCTACCGAACCGTCAGCCAGACGATACGGGAGGTCGGCCTAGAACAGGCGGCATTGTCCCACCCCATCACCGACTGGTCTCTGCTTATCCCTCCCGTGGCTGCCCAACAGGCCATGATCGAGGCTGTCAATGGACGGCCGCTGGTCGCCCTGGCTGCCTTTGGCGCAGCCGCAGTGGGACTGCTGACTCTGGCTGTCGCCTGGCGCAGTCTTCTCAAGTGGATGATGACCACACCAGAGCAGCAGAGCCGACCCGCCAGAAGAGCACGACTTACTGGAATGACGGGTGGGCCGTGGGGAGTGATACCGACGCTGGCGCGTAAGGAGTTGCGGTTCTACGTCCGAGATCCCAGGCAGAGGCTCGTTTGGACCGGCACGGTCATCTTCGTAGGCCTGGCCATCGCCGGTGTCGTTATGAACGCCACAGGATTCCTGGACATTCGGCAGCAACCCTGGGCGCCTCTCGTCGCACCAGTGCTCGTCCTCTTTGTTGGGCTCCCGATAGCTCTCAATCTCTTTGGCTGGGAGCGCAACGCGGCCAGCTATCTGTTTGTCCTCCCGGTCAAGGCACATCATCTTCTCGTCGGCAAGAATCTGGCAGTCGCGACGGCTCTAGCCATTGAAACCATCGTGCTCACCATTGGGTTGGCCTGGTTCAGCGGGCAATGGGGCTGGGTTTGGCTTGCAATGCCGCTCATGGTCGCCGCCATCGGATGTCAGATGGCGGTAGGCAACCTGGTCTCCGTTCTAACACCTCTCCGCCTGCCCCGAGAGGGAACCGACGTATTCGCACAATCAACGGAGCAGGGGTGTCTAGCCATCATCAGCCAGGCGGTCTCATTCTTTGCCATCGGGTTCCTACTCGTGCCACCTGCATCGGTAGTGGTCTTGACCGTCGACTTCGGCCAGGTCATCCCTCCTTGGTTCGCGACGCTCTTCTCGATCGCCTGGGGCCTGGCCCTGTACGGAGTGTCGCTGTTCCTCTCTGGTCGGCTCCTGAGGAGACGCTTGCCGGAGGTGTTGGCCTGGGTTCAGGTCGTCTAGGAGTCTGCTGAATAAGGCCATTGGTCATATCGACACGCATTGTTCAGCGGGCTCCTAATCAAAGAAGTCCGCAGCAGCGTCGGGCTCCTCCTCTTCCTCCCTCCAGCGCCTCAGATGGAACTCGCGCCCGATGACAGACTCCAGATGCGGCCTACTTCCGTTTTGCACCCCTAATCTGCCGCGGGTCCATGGGAGATCCAATGCGCGAATCGAGCTGGCTCCGAAGGATCCGCCCCTTTCCTCCATGGAACGACACGGCTGTCCGCCTCGCCCTGACCCTTTTGTTTCTCTATCTGTTCCTGGTGGGAGTCAAGGCATTGGAAACGGGAATCAGCGCGTTCGGTGCCGACTTAGTCGACCAGGTCTTCGGCTCCGTCGCCACCCCATTGGCTGGCCTGGCCGCCGGCGTCCTAGCCACGGTGTTGGTCCAGTCTTCGTCGGTGACGACCGCCACCATCGTCGCCCTAGTCGGGTCTGGAGTTCTTTCCGTCGAAACCGCCGTGCCAATGGTCATGGGAGCCAACATTGGCACGACCGTCACTAACACACTGGCCTCGCTTGGCCACGTCCGCCAGAACGCCTACTTCAAACGCGCTTTCGCCGCCGCGACAATGCACGACTACTTCAACATCCTGTCGGTTGCCCTGCTCCTGCCGCTCGAGGTCGCCTTTGGCTTGATCTCGAGGATCTCCGTATGGCTCACCGAGGCAGTCGGATCCGACCTACCGGATGTGAGCTCGTCCAGTCCGATCAAGGACGCGATCAGTGCCCCTGTCTCCCTCCTTCAGGACTTGATTGAAGCGCTGGGCTTGGCCGCTATCGAAGGCCCACTCCTGCTCATCATCGGTATTTCGCTCATCTTCGTCGCGCTTTGGATGGTCACCCGTCAAATGAAGGCGCTGATGTCTGGTCGCATCGAGAACGCGATCAACAATGTGCTCTCGAAGGGTGCAGGCGTTGCCGCAATGGCGGTTGGGATGTTGATGACTGTCGCGGTCCAGAGCTCCAGTATCACTACATCGATTCTGGTCCCATTGGTCGCAGCGGGTGTCCTGACGATTCGAAACGCGTTCCCGGTGACTCTCGGAGCAAACCTGGGAACGACGGTCACCGCTCTTCTGGCATCAGTTGCCGCCGCCACCTCCGATGCCCTGACGATCGCCCTTGCCCACGTCACATTCAACGTGCTGGGCATCCTCATCTTCTATCCGATGCGGCGGGTGAGGGGGATCCCCCTGTATCTGGCCGACCGAACCGCCGAGGCAGCCGTCAAGAGAAAGTCGCTAGTGGCGATCTATGTGATCGGGCTGTTCATCGTTACCCCCATCGCAATACTGGTGCTTAGCTAGGAGGAATCATGTTCTCCATCTTCCGTGATGCCGACCAACTCCAAAGTGTGGAAGATCAGATCAATGAGATGTTGGGCAGCGCCCGACGGATGTTCGATCTGGCGTGTGGTGCTCTGCTCATGGACCAATCGCCTACCGACGTGAGCGAGGAGCTGTGGTCGCTCGACAAAGAGCTGAACAAAACAGAAAGAGGCATTCGGCGGGAACTCTTGATTCACGGAACCGTTCGGGGTGCCGAGGTGGACCAAGGACTGATGTTGGTCTACATGTCGATTACCAAGGACATCGAGCGCATTGGCGACTATTGCAAGAACATCTTCGATCTCGCCAATCTCGGAGTCGAGCTCCGGTCCGGCTCTGACGCAGACGGGTTGAGACAACACGCAAGAGAGGTTGCCGACTTGCTCACTGAGGGGTCTGACGCCTTCGTCAACCAGGACTCAAATGCGGTTCATGAGCTGATTCCCAAGATTCGGGCACTGGAAGACCATTTCGACGCCCACGTTGATACGAATCTCAAGTCCGAGAAACCCGGCTATGTAGCAGCGCCGAGGGCGCTCCTTTTCCGGTACTTGAAGCGGATTGCAAGTCACTCCTCAAACGTGCTGTCCTCTGTGGTGATGCCCGTCGACCGTCTCGATTTCTACAAGAAGTCCAAAGCCGTCGAAGGCCAGAGTTAGCTTCGTAACCATTAGATGCGGCTCGGAATCGATCTCGATGGCGTTGTCGCCAACTTCACCAAGGGTTGGATCACATTCTACAACCGGGATTTCGGCGCAGACCTGAAGGTGGAGGACACGAAAGACTGGGGTGACCTGGTCAACCTGACC
>CAXMPS010000237.1:0-6091 GCA_964194995.1 uncultured Gammaproteobacteria bacterium
GGAGCTTCTTGGGTCCTTCGGATATGTTGGATTTGCTCTCTGGGATCAACACCAGGCCGTGATGGGGCTGTGGCTCGGGATACAGACGCAGACCATCGGATTCTTCGGCATATGGGGCTTCTATGAGTCGCTGTGCGCAACGCCTGACGTGGGGCGGTGTGAGATCTGGGTCGCCAATCCGCTGAGTATGTCCTGGGTTCCCTCGCCGAACAGTTCTGTCGGAAACTTGAGTTCTACGGCTCTATCGATAGCAGTCACGGCCGGCCTGATATCTCTCGCGTTCCGATACCGAGGCGCGATCGAGGAGGAGCGGCAACAGATCAAGTGGATAGTTCTCGCCGCGCTCGCCTCTGCTGCGGTGCTCATCTCGGGGATCTATTTTGACGAAATCGGATCTGCGATTCCGGATTGGCTTTGGATGTCCGCCTTTTTCTTTATCCCAGTGGCGATCGGCTTGGCCATTCTCCGCTACAGGCTTTACGACATCGATCGGATCATCTCCCGGACGTTGGGGTATGTGCTGGTGGTGATCGCCCTTGGTCTGGTCTACGCCTTTGGCGCGGTGTGGTTGCCGACCCGGCTGATCGGCGATGAGGTGCCACCGGTGTTCGTCGCCGGTTCGACTCTGGCGGTGATCGCTTTGTTCAACCCGGTGCGGAAACGGATCCTGTCCTGGGTTGACCGTCGTTTTTACCGGTCGCGTTATGACGCCGAACAGGTGGTGGCCGAGTTCTCGGATCGGTTGCGGGATCAGACCGATGTTGACCGGCTCACAGAGGATTGGGTGGCGGTGGTCACCGAGACCATGCAGCCGTCGTCGGTCGGGGTCTGGATAGCCGATTAGCCATCTCAGGCCGACTTCGAGAGCAATGACCCACTGCCCTCTTGGGAGCAGGTTCCAAGGCCCAACTGTTCGTAACGATGCCGTAACGCATGTATGCCATCGTGAGGTGGAAAGGGGGAAGGCAAGTGGCCTACTACCAGTTTGAAAGCGAGTGGGTGCTGACGGCGCCCATCGAGAAGGTTTACGAAACACTGCTTCGTCATGAGGAATTCACTGAGTGGTGGCCTTCGATTCGGAAATCCCGACTGCTCGAGGAGGGCGACGCCGATGGCCTCGGACGACGTGGTACGTATTCGGTCAAGAGCCCGCTGTTCTACTCGATGAACTTCGATGTCAAGATCACTGCGATCGAGCGTCCGTCCATGATTCAGATCTTGGCCACTGGCGACGCAGCAGGTATTGGCAGGTATCTGCTCACCGAGCACAAAAGAGGGACCAGGGTGCGGTACCTGTGGAACGTCTCGACAACCAAGGCATGGATGAACTTCCTGGCCCCGGTGGCACGGCCGGCTTTCGTCTGGGCCTATCACAGTGTTATGCGTGAGGGAGGCGCCGGGCTTGCCAGTTACCTCGGAGGTCGACTGATTTCCTGTAGCTCTAGGGTCCTTCAGGATCAGATTGGTGCAGAATCAACGCCGAGTGGCGTTTCGTAACGATTTCGGAACGGTGGAGGAGTAGAAAAGGAGTCATGGTGCAGCTACGTCGTCGTCAGAAGACGGAAACAACCGAGGAGATTCCTGAGGTCGATCCGGTCACGGCCACATCGATGGAGAGTCAGGCAACTATTCCGGTCGATGATCCGCTCCATGCTTATCTCGTGAGCGTCGCCTCGCCCGTGGAGATCGCGGATCTGGATCTCGAGTCGGAGACTCTCGAAACCATTCGTGAATCCGGTGTCGAGGTGGTTATCCCTCTGATTGGCCAGGGTGATCTCATGGGAGCTCTATATCTCGGGGGCCGGCTCTCCGATCAGCCCTACTCCACCGACGACCGCAAGCTGTTGAGCAGTCTCGCCGCCCAGGTAGCGCCCGCGATGCAGGTTGCCCAACTGGTACGCGAACAGCAGGCCGAGGCCAAGGAGCGGGAGCGAATCCAACAGGAACTTCAGGTCGCCGCCCTGATCCAGCAGACCCTGCTTCCTAAGGACCTTCCTCAGAGGATTGGCTGGAGTGTTGATGCGTTCTACAGGCCGGCACGCTCGGTAGGCGGAGACTTCTACGACTTCATTGATCTGGATGACGGTCGGCTCGGCGTGACGATTGGGGACGTCACTGACAAGGGTGTTCCGGCCGCACTGGTAATGGCTACCTGCCGTTCTATGTTGCGAGCCGCGGCTTCCCGTCACGACACGCCGGGTGCGGTTCTCGCTGAGGTCAATGACACCCTCGTGGAAGAAATTCCACCGGCAATGTTCGTGACATGTCTCTACGCAATCATCGACACCCGGAGTGGTTCGATGACTATCGCTAATGCCGGTCACAATCTCCCTTACATCCGAACTGAGAATGGCGTAGTCGAGCTTCGCGCCACCGGGATGCCGCTTGGGCTGATGGTTGAGATGCCCTATGAGGAGCGATCCTTCACGTTCGAGGATGGCGACGTGATGGTGCTCACCTCCGACGGGATCACCGAGGCTCACAGTCCGGCCGGAGAGATGTATGGGTTCGGCCGATTGCTGGGACGAGTGGCCGCGCCGGTCACAGACGGCGACATGGTGGGCGCCGTCGTCCAGGACGTCGAGAACCACACCGGGCCCGATGCCGAACAAGAGGACGACATCACGCTGGTGGTGGTGCGTCGTACCGCCTCGGCCGAAGAGGCGGCTGAGGTCTTCGACTCGGCCTTTGACGTCCTCGCCACCTTCACTGTTCCGTCAGAAGAAGGAAACGAGCGTCTCGCAATCGACCAGATGGCCTCGGCCGTTGGGGGACTGGGGTTGGAGGAGGCCCGACTCGAGCGACTCAAGACCGCGGTCGGCGAGACTGTGATGAACGCCATCGAGCATGGCAACGAGTACCAGGCGAACCTCGATGTCGGTGTTTTGGTTGAGGCATCGGATCAGTCGATCAGGGTGAAGGTCAGCGATCACGGAGTCGACAACGACATCGACGATGCGGTGACTCCTGATCTCGAAGCCAAATTGGCGGGGGAGCAAAATCCTCGGGGATGGGGATTGTTCCTGATCGGGGAGATGGTCGACGAGGTCAACACGATTTCAGACAATGGCCTCCACACAGTGGAGCTTGTGATGAACAGGGAAGGAGGGCGGTGATGCCAGGAACGGCGTTCGACGCAACGATTGACAGAGGCGGTCCTGACACTGTCATCGAACTGCATGGTGACGTGAATCGGGCCGCACAGGAAGGATTGGCACGGGCCTACGACGAAGCCGAGGGCGGTCCTGGGAGGCTGCTGCTCGACTTCGTCGATGTCGACTACATCAACTCGACGGGCATTGCTCTCATTGTTGGTGTGCTCGCCAGGGCCCGAGCGGAAGGAAGAGACGTTGGGGCATTCGGGCTGACGGAGCACTACCGGGAGCTGTTCCAAATCACCCGTCTGTCCGACTTCATGACCATTTACGACGACCAGCGTGCTGCAGTGGCGGCGGGGAGCTAAGGAGAGGAACCATGCCTACTACGAACCTGACCATGACCGTGCGTGACGCTGGAGAGGGCATCACGGTCATTGACATCAGCGGCGAGATCACCTCGTTCAGTGAAGACCAAATCACTTCGGCTCACGAAAAGGCGTCTGCGGACGACCCAAAGGCCGTGGTGTTGAACTTCACCGAGTTGGACTACATGAACAGTGGCGGAATCGGGCTTTTGGTCACCACATTGATCCGCGCTCAGCGCTCGGGGCATCAGTTGCTGGCCTTCGGGTTGACCGACCACTACCGACAGATTTTCGCTTTGACCCGCCTCGATGAGGCAATTGGAATCTACGAAGACGAAGTGGCTGCAGTGGGCGCCGCTTAGGACAGCGATTCAGCAGGAGCCACCCACTCCATCGGCAGACCGGTGACCTCAGCGATCCGGTCGAAGTCCCGGTCGTGATGGAGAATCGTATATACCCATCCGTTCTGGGCGGATTTCTTCTGGGCATCTCAGTAAAGATCCGCCCAGAAGGGGTCGGTCAGGCTCTGATCGCTGCCTTTGCCGCGTAAAATCCGCACATTCCATGGACCCCGGCACCCGGTGGCGTGGACGACGAGCAGAGATAGATGCCGTCCCCGATCTTGTAGGGACCAGTCGATCCGATTTGGAAGACCTTCTTGACGCCGAACCCACCACCGGCGATGTCGCCGCCGACGTAGTTGGGGTTGTGAGCTTCTAGGGCGGTCGCATTCATGGTGTGCCGGTCCAGTATCAAGTCTCGGAATCCGGGGGCGAACCTTTCCACCTGGGCCTCGATAGGTTTGGTCATGTCGCGGTCTGAGCCCCTTGGTACGTGGCTGTAGGCCCATGCGGTGTGCTTCCCTTCCGGTGCCCGTGTGGGGTCGAACCTCGACTGTTGTGCGAGCAGGACGAACGGCCGATTCGGATGTCGTCCGGCATGGACTTCGTTTTCCGCGGCCATTACCTCCTCATAGGTTCCCCCGAGATGGACCGTTCCCGCCAGAGGACTCAACTCGTCGGTCCAAGGGATCGGTCCGTCAAGTGCCCAGTCGATCTTGAACACAGCCGAGCCGCGCTTGCGCCCGGACGACCGTCTCCGGTACCGGGACATGACTCGATCGCCGCCAATCTCGATAGCGGACTCCGGCATCACGTCGAGCAGGACCAACTCGGCAGCCGGGAGGTCATCGATGGATCTCACCATCCGTCCGGTCTCAATCGTCCCGCCACCAGCAGTTATCAGCGCAGCTAGGGCCTCGGCAAGTTCTCTCGAGCCTCCCTTAACCATCGGCCATCCGTAGGCGTGGGCAGTCACGGCGAACAACAGCGCGACGCCCCCCGTGAGGGGCGATCCGAACGGAGCGATTGCGTGAGCTGCCATCCCAGCAAGCACTCCTCGAGCTTCGTCGGTGGTGAACCCATTGATGATCGTCGAAGCCGGCAAGGCGCCTCGCGTAGCCAGACGTGTAAACGAGGCCGGGTTTCGGGGAATCATCTTTAGCGGTCCGAGGAAATCTTCGATGACCTCGTCGGCTCGCTGGACCAGCGGTCCGAGCACACGCCGATACCGGTCGGCGTCGGAGCCAAAGCTGAGCGCGCTCTCTTCCAGGTCTCGCTTTAGCCCTGCTGGGCGTCCATCGCCCAGGGGATGGGACACGGGGATTTCGGGGTGGACCCAATCCACATCCAAACCAACCTCCCGAAAGAAAGGTGAGGCAAGGCCAAGAGGGTGAATCGCGGAGCAGACATCGTGTAAGAACCCCGGGAGAGTCAGCTCCTCGGTCCGGGTTCCCCCGCCGATCGTATCCGCCTGTTCGACCACCAACACCCTTCTCCCGGCCTGAGTGAGGTGCACGGCCGCGGCCAGACCGTTGGGCCCCGACCCAACAATGACCGCGTCGTATTCAGGCATCACTTGATTGTTGTCGAAGCACCGTTACGAAAAGGTGATCCTCGGCGACCGCCGGCTGGATCGATCTCGTAACGGTTCCGGAACGGTCTTCGCCTACATCTATGGGCGACAGGAGGTTTCAGGATGAGCGATCCGCGGAATGTTGACAGTTGGGCCAAGCCGGTAGATGAATTCCATGTTGAGGATGTCGATTCAGACGCCCCGAAAGGGAATGTAGAAGGGCGAAAGCCCGTGGGACCGCTGCAAGGCTTTGGTCAGCTCTGGCAGAAGACGTATGAGGTTTCCGTGCCGAACGCTGCCCCGGAGGAGGTCATTGCGACCTGGAAGGAGAACTTCGGAGATTTCTGGCCATCAACTCAGCGTTTCTACGCGCCCGCCGGCGGCATCAGCCCAGGTGCGGTCGCGGTGGTCGGTGGCGGGAAGGGTCCGGCGAAGATAACCACAGGGGTCCGGGTCATCTACTCAGACGATGTGTCTTGGTCCTATATGAATCCCGAGGGGCATCCTTGGGCGGCGATCATCACGTTCAGTGCCCACGAGGGAGATGATGGCGTGACGGTGGCGAGAGTTCACCTTTTGGTCCGAGCTAATGATCCCCTGTATGAGGCCAGCTTCAAGAGGTACACCAGCAAGCTCGAGGACACGATCTGGACGGACAATCTCAGCCAGGTGGCAACTCATTTTGGGGCCATCGACCCCGAAGTACAGCTACAG
>CAXMPS010000238.1:0-19569 GCA_964194995.1 uncultured Gammaproteobacteria bacterium
ATAACCGGCATTATGTGCGGCTAGAAACTCCCTCGAGCGCCTCTTGAGCAGCAGTGGACTAGGCACCCTTCAAACCTACGAAAAGGACCGAAGCGGTCCAGACTTCGGGAGGTGTGTCGTTTCCCTCGGTCTTGGCCGACACCGGCAGCGACCAAAACGACGTCTCAGCGGCCAGCTTTGCAACCGATCTGCAACTGGTGACCCGAGTTCCCAACGATCTAGGCTGATTGGTGAAACGGCGGAGAAGCCGAATCGTCAACAACGAGCGGGCTATCTAACCAGCACCCCCGGCAGGAATCGAACCTGCGACACCCGGTTCCGGAAACCGGTGCTCTATCCACTGAGCTACGGGGGCGGGTGAAGCGGGATTGTAGGAGGAGCGGTCTGTTTAGCCTCACCCCGTGCGGTACGTATCCACCCGTCGCGGTTCCCCTGAGGTTGACTTTGCGACGGTCCTCATGACCGGCTTGGCGCCTGATGGAGGCCTCTACATCCCGGTCGACATCCCCAGCCTTCCCGACGGTTGGGAGAGGTGGGGCTACGTCGACGCCGTCAGCTGGTCTCTCGAGAGTTTTGGGGTCGACGAGCCCCGGGCTCTGGTCGCTGAGGCCGCCGCGAGTTTCGGCCATCCCGACATCGCTCCCGTCCTCGAGGTGGCCGATCGTCACGTTTATGAGTTGTTCTGGGGGCCAACCCTTTCGTTCAAAGACCACGCACTTCAGGTCCTGGGGCGACTTCTCGCCCGCGAGAAGGGGGGTGCGGGCCCATCGGTGGCCATCGGCGCCACGTCTGGTGATACCGGGTCGGCGGCGATCGAGGGCTGTCGAGGTCAGCCCAATCTGAGGATCATCATCCTCTACCCGGAGGGAATGGTGTCCGAGTTCCAGCGGAGGCAGATGACCACTGTGCCGGACGAAAACGTGATGGCCGTTGCGGTGCGGGGCACGTTCGACGATTGCCAGGCGATGGTGAAGGAGGCCCTCGCCGATCACGAAGGCCTTCTCGCGGTGAACTCGATCAACTGGGCTCGCATCGCCGCCCAGGTCGGCTATTACCTGTACCTGGGCGCCCGGATGGGGGCCGAATTCGACGTCGCGGTTCCGACCGGAAACTTCGGGAACGCCTATTCGTGCTGGCTTGCAAAGCAGATAGGAGTCCCGGTCGGGAGAATTACTCTCGCCAACAATGCCAATCATCTCCTCTCAGATGTTGTGGCCGGCGGTGGGCCGGCAACCACACCGGTCAAGCCGACATTGGCCCCCGCGATGGACATCGCAATCCCTTCCAATTTCGAACGATTTGTTGCAGACCCCCTGGTTGAGTTCTCCGCGGGCTGGGCTACCGACTCCGAGATCGTCGCCACGATCGCCTCGGTCCACGACAAGCACGATTACCTGCTTGATCCCCACACGGCTATCGCATGGAAGGTCGGTGGGGAGACAAGGACGGACAAGGCTCAGGTAGTTGTCTCGACCGCCCATCCGGCCAAATTCGCCGGCGCGGTCGCGAGAGCTATCGGGTCTGAACCCCCCCTGCCTCCTGGTTACGAATCGGTCGTGGATCGGCCGGAGCGGATCGTCACAATCGATGCCGATCCTTCAGCTCTGAACGGCTTGATCCGATAGTTGGACGAGGCTGCTTTGCGCAGCGGCACCGACTGGCTACGATGATGTTTGCCGGCGACGCCACGGGACGTCGCAGCATTCCACACACAGCCCTCTTTCGAGGCACGCTCCATTGTTATGCGATGGCGCAAGATCCCGGTCCGACTGAGCCCTAGGCACGAGCTGCGAAGGATCAAATGACCACACGAGCTGCGAAGGATCAGATGACCACACGAGCTCAACTTCAGAGCAAACCCATAGACGAACTCCGACAGATCGCCTCAGCAGTGGGGATCGAGGTCGACGGACTCCAGAAGTCCAAGCTGATCACAGCCTTGATGGAGGCCGGTCAAGTAAAGGAGGGCTCTCCAATCGAGGCAGTCGAGTTACCCCAGGCGACACCGCGCACTGAAAAACCTGACCAACCTGAAACTCCTGAAACGAGTTCGGGAGATGTCAAGCCCGAGAGCCGCGATGGTCGTAACGATCGCGATGGTCGTCGCCCAGGTCCGGATGGCCAAGGAAGCCAAAGGGGCCAGGGACAGGGACAGGGAGGCCAGCGGAGCCGTCGCCGACGCGGTGGTCAACGTGATGACTTCATCCCCGAAGAGGATCTGGAGGTTCGCGAAGGGCTGCTGGACATTCTTCCCGAGGGGTATGGGTTCCTCCGTGTAACCGGGTATATCTCCGGCGACAAGGACGTGTACGTCGCCGCCAACCTGGTGCGCAAGTTCCGGCTTCGAAAAGGGGACATCGTGTCCGGCCCGATTCGGCCGCCGCGCTCGAAGGAGAAATTCCCCGCCGTTGTTCGAATCGACAAGGTCAATGGGATGGAGCCTGAGGAGGCGATGGGTCGCCCCAAGTTCGAAGCTCTCACTCCGTTGTTCCCCGATGAGCGTCTTCGGCTGGAGATCGAGGGCAAGAAGGATGGAATCCTCACCCGAATTGTCGATCTAATCGCCCCTATCGGCAAGGGGCAGCGTGGACTCATCGTGTCTCCGCCCAAGGCCGGCAAGACCACCGTTCTCCAGGAGATCGCCCATTCGATCACTACCAACAACCCCGAGTGCTACCTCATGGTGGTTCTGGTTGATGAGCGTCCGGAGGAGGTCACCGACATGCAACGGTCGGTCAAGGGTGAAGTCATCTACTCCACATTCGACCGCCCGGCAGAAGAGCACACCCAGGTCTCCGAGCTGGCGATCGAACGAGCCAAGCGGCTGGTTGAGATGGGAACAGACGTGGTCATCCTGCTGGACTCCGTCACTCGCCTTGCCCGAGCCCACAACCTGGCTACCCCGGCTTCGGGGCGAATCCTGTCCGGTGGTGTCGACGCCCAAGCCTTGTACCCGCCGAAGCGTTTCTTCGGTGCCGCCCGAAACATCGAGGAAGGCGGCTCGTTGACGATTCTGGGCACTGCGCTCATCGAGACAGGATCCAAAATGGACGAGGTCATATTCGAGGAGTTCAAGGGCACGGGAAACATGGAGCTCCGGCTCGACCGGAAACTCGCCGACAAGCGGATCTATCCAGCGATCGACATCGAGTCTTCGGGAACAAGAAAGGAAGAGCTCTTGTTCGACCGCAAGGAGCTCACCCAGGTTTGGAAGCTCCGTAGAGTGCTGCTGGCATTGGAGCCAGGCCCAGCTATCGAGTTGCTGATCGACCGCCTCAAGACGACCAAGACGAACGACGAGTTCCTCACGGAAGTCGCCAAGAGCAGCGGCTGAAATAGGAGACCGCTTTGAAGACTCAGATTCATCCCACTTACGACAACACCCACGTCACCTGTTCGTGCGGGAACACGTTCACCACGCGCAGCACAAAGCCGGGCGAGATGCATGTCGAGCTTTGCAACGAATGTCACCCTTTCTTCACCGGGAAGCAGAAACTGGTGGACACTGGCGGCCGCGTCGAGCGTTTCCAGAGACGATACGGCAAGACCGCATTCACCAAGGCCGGGGACACAAAGGTCGAGGGCGAAGAGGTAGAGACCGCTGACCCAGAGTGAGCGCACCGCCCCTCGGTTGAGCGGCGACATCGATCCGGCGAAGACCGTCGGTGGCCAGGCTGTTATTGAAGGCGTGATGATGCGCGCCCCGGGATCGTGGTCGGTTGCGGTGCGTCAACCCGACGACTCGATAATTGCCCGCCGTGATGATCTGTCCCGTCTGGCAGAGCGCAACCGGGCCGCCCGAATCCCCGTTGTCCGCGGGATCCTGGTCCTATGGGAGTCACTCAGCCTCGGCTTTAGGGCCCTCTCCTGGTCGGCCGAGAAGGCGACCGGTGAGGAGGAGAAGCCGCTCACTTCTTCTCAGATCGGGTGGACCATGGTGTTCGCCGTCCTCTTCTTCGCTGGAATCTTCATTCTTCTCCCGGCATTGGGGGCCGGGTTCCTTTCCAACGAGTCCGGTCTTCTGTTCAGCACGCTCGAAGGTCTCTTCAGGCTTGGCCTTTTCGTGGGGTACATCTGGCTCATCGGCCGTTCCGAGGAGATCGGGCGCGTCTTCGAGTATCACGGCGCTGAGCACATGTCGATCCATGCTTTTGAGGCCGGCGAGCCTTTGTCGATCGACTCGGTGCGGCGCTATCCGCCGGAGCATCCCAGATGCGGAACGAGTTTTCTGCTCATTGTGGTCCTGGGCTCGATCATCATCTTCTCGCTATTAGGGCGCCCCGGGTTCGCGTTTCTGGTGGTGTCAAGGCTTCTGGGAATTCCCGTGATCGCCGGTCTCGCGTACGAACTGCTGCGATGGTCGGGAACCCGGACAACGGGTTGGTTGTCGCGAGCGCTTGCGGCACCGGGAATCTGGCTGCAGAAGTTGACGACCCGCGTCCCCGATGACACCCAGATCGAGGTGGCAATATGCAGTCTGGTTGTCGCATTGGACGACGAGATCATCGAGGACGTTCTCCAGAGAGGCGGGGTTCCGGAGCAGGCCTTGACAGTTCGTGCAACGGTTCTGAGCGGATCAAGCCCCGACGAGCCATGAGCGACACGACCTTTTCCGATCGATTGGGTGAGATCGAGGCCAGTTTCGATGAGGTGGAGAAGTCGCTTTCGGACCCGGATGTGATCGGCGATCCCAACCGATTAGCCGAATTGGGTAAGCGCCACTCGGACATGCGAGATGTCGTTGGCGACATTCGTCGTTGGCGACTGGCGAATGCCGACCTGGAGGTGGCCCGGGAGATGGCCGACGATCCCGATATGGCCAATCTAGCCCGGGATCTGGAGCAAGAGATGGATGAGCTTGTCCACCGCATCAAGATCGCCCTGGTCCCCGACGACCCGAACGACTCGAAAGATGTCATAGTCGAGATCCGGTCGGCCGCAGGCGGCAACGAAGCCTCGATCTGGGCGGGCGACCTGCTTCGCATGTATGAGAAATACGCCGATCGCAACGGATTCAAGATCGAATCCATGGACTCGTCTCCGTCCGAGGCCGGCGGCTATGACAAGGTCACTGTCGCAATCAAGGGCCGGGGCGCCTACTCGAAGATGAAATACGAGGCTGGAGTGCATCGAGTGCAGAGAGTCCCCAAAACCGAGTCACAGGGGCGGATTCACACCTCAACGGCCACAGTCGCTGTTCTGCCCGAAGTGGAGGAAGTCGAGGTCGAGATCGATCCGAATGACGTCAAGGTAGACGTCTATCGATCTACCGGACCCGGTGGTCAATCGGTCAACACGACGGACTCTGCGGTCCGTCTCACCCATGTTCCCACTGGGCTGGTGGTGACCTGTCAGGACGAGAAGAGCCAGCTTCAGAACAAGGAGAAGGCATTTCGGATCCTCCGGGCCCGGCTGTACCAGATCGAACTCGAACGTCAGCTGTCGGAGCTTGCTGGGGAGCGCAAGTCCCAAGTTGGATCAGGCGGCCGCTCCGAGAAGATTCGCACGTACAACTACAAGGACAATCGGGTGACTGATCATCGAATTGGGCTGACCATCCGCCAGCTGGACCAGATTCTCGAAGGCGACCTCTCACGCTTCGTCGAGGCCCTCGCGGCAGACGAGCAGGCAGCCAGGTTCGCCGACAGCGACCTTTAGTCCGGCATCGGGAATACTGACGTCGAGCGCCCTATCGCTTGCCGAGACGGTCGAAGATGTCAGACTTGGGACCTCATGGTGGCTGTTCCCGAACATGAGAGAAGGCGGCTTGAGTCGATCGCCGACGATGCGCAGCCTCTTGATGGCCTGATCCAGAGACGACTCGGCGGCGAGCCCCTTCAGTACATCGAAGGAACCGCGGCCTTCGGTCCGCTCACACTTGATGTCGACCCGCGTGTTCTCATACCAAGACCCGAAACTGAGAGGCTGTTCGAGATCGCGGCCGGCATGGTCAGGTCACCCGAAGCCGTCGTCGACCTGTGTACCGGGTCGGGGGCTCTAGCTCTCGCACTCAAGCGCGAGTTTCCTGGTTCCGCCGTGTTCGCGACCGATATCTCCCCCGAGGCAGTTGAAGTGGCGAACGAGAATCGGGACAAGACCCGTCTGCCTATCTACATCGCCGAGGGCGACCTCTTTGACCCCCTCCCTGCTTCTTTGCTCGGATCGGTCGACCTCATCGTTGCCAATCCGCCTTATGTCGCCGAGGTCGAATTCTCCGACCTGCCTCGTGACGTGCAGCAGGAGCCCAGGATGGCCCTCGTTGCGGGACCATCCGGGCTCGAAGTGATCCAAAGGATCGGGGCCGACGCAGCACAGTGGCTTCGACCTGGTGGCGTGATCGTCTGCGAGATCGGGGAAACCCAGGGTGTGTCGGCAACCAGCTCCTTTGTTGACCTTCCGGCAGTGGTTCGTCAGGATCTGACAGGCCGCGACCGGTATGTCGTCGCCGTAAAACCGTGAACGGCTTGGCTCTCGGGGAGGCCGTCGCCGCCATCAGGGCCGGGGATGTCGTGGGTTTGCCGACCGACACGGTCTATGGCATCGCGGCTGACCCCCTCAACGGAGAGGGAGTCGCTCGGCTCTTCGATCTGAAAGGTCGCCCTGAGGGCCGGCCAGTGGGCCTGCTCGTCGCCAACCTCGGGCAAGCCGAGACAACCGGTGAATTGTCCGAGGCTGCCAGGGCGTTGACTCGAGAGCATTGGCCGGGTGCTCTGACCTTGGTGGTTAGACCAAAGGTCATTCTGGCCGACTGGGTTGGCGATGGTCAGCGTCGGACCATCGGTATCCGTGTGCCCGATCACAGTGTTGCGATCGACCTCCTCCAACAGGTCGGTCCATTGGCAGTCACCAGCGCCAATCGAACAAACAAGCTCGAAGCACTGGATCACACGGAGGCACGCTCGATCTTTGGTGACGACGTCTCGGTCTACCTTGAAGGCCGCGCTCCCGGCGGAATCTCCTCCACCGTTGTCGACGCGACGGGAGAGGATCTGGTCGTGTTACGGGAGGGACCCGTCACCATCTAGTGGTCTGTGAGAGGGGCCACTGGTTACTGTTCGGGCCATGATTTCAATGGACCCCATCGAGCAGGTTGACCCTGCGATCGCCAGCCTGATCCGAAAGGACCTGGAGCGTCAAAACACCCACATCCATCTCATTGCATCGGAGAATTTCGCTTCGCCCGCGGTAATGGCCGCTTCCGGCTCGATCTTTACCAACAAGTACGCAGAGGGCTACCCGGGCAGGCGCTACTACGAAGGCTGTCAGGTAATCGACGAGATGGAGCAGCTCGCTATCGACCGGGCCAAGGAACTGTTCGGTGCCGAGCACGCCAACGTGCAGCCGCACTCGGGCGCTCAGGCGAATATGGCGGTCTATTTCTCGCTGATCGAGCCGGGGGACACCGTTCTGGGGATGCGGCTCGACCAGGGCGGCCATCTCACCCACGGTTCGCCGGTCAACTTCTCGGGTCTCTATTACAACTTCGTCGCGTACGGCGTCGATCGCGAGAGCGAACTGATCGACATGGATCAGGTCGAGGTCTTGGCCAAGGAGCACCAACCCAAGATCTTGCTCGCTGGATACTCGGCCTACAGCCGGACCCTCGATTACGAGAGGTTCAGAGGGATCGCCGACGAAATCGGAGCGATCTTCATGGTCGATGCCGCCCACTTCATCGGGTTGGTGGCGGGAAGGTCCCATCCGTCGCCGATGCCCTACGCCGACTTCGTAACCGGGACCACCCACAAAGCATTGCGCGGCCCCCGCGGCGGGCTGATCCTGAGCAAGGAGGAGTACCTCCCGGCGATCAACAAGGCGGTTTTCCCCAATGTCCAGGGCGGGCCGATCGAGTCACAGATTGCCGCCAAGGCGGTCTGTTTCTCCGAGGCGGCCCAGCCGGCGTTCCATGACTACACAGAGCAGATCCTGGCCAACGCCTCGACGATGGCCTCGGCTATTCAAGACGCCGGAGTCAGAGTCGTTTCCGGAGGTACCGATAACCATCTCTTCCTGATCGATCTCTTGTCGATTGATGAGGACCTCACCGGCAAGGATGCGGCCAAACTTCTCGATCGCGTCGGAATAACGCTGAACTTCAACACGATCCCCAATGATCCGCGCCCTCCCTACCGGGCCTCGGGGCTCCGGGTCGGGACCCCCGCGATGACCACTCAGGGGATGAAGGAGCCGCAGGCGGCCGAGGTGGCCGAATTGATTGCCCGCGCTCTTCTGGAGAAAGACGACGAGGCAGCGCTATCGGATGTTGGAGGCCGCGTGTCGGAGCTAGCGGATCGGTTCACTCCCTATCCGGCCGACTTTGCCGGGCACGTGTGAGCTACGAGCCGGTGTTTGGAACGCCTCGAATCGGCCGAGCCAAGGGGCAGGAGTCTGCTGAGTAATGCCGTTCGTCAGATCGGCGGCCAGGCGCGTCACTCGCAAGGACGAGGTTTCGCCACTCCTTGGGGCGGAATGGCGAGGCCGAGGACACCGCGAGTGGCGATGATCTGGTCGTCGAGATAAGTGACATGCATTGTTCAGCGGGCTCCTAGATTGCTAGGTTCGATTTGGAGAAAGGGGACCGTCCCCATACACTTTGTGAAGAGATTCACAAGCTGATTTCCCGTGAAAGACGAATCCACCACAAGACAAGTCAGCGTCGCCCTCAGCGAGGGCTGGGTAGAGGGCGGATCCTTCCTCGGTTCGGTTCTTGCCGGGACCCTGCTCGGCTACCTCGCTGATCGATTGCTCGGTACCGACCCCTGGTTCATCGTTGTCGGGGCTGTGCTCGGCTTCTACTCGGGCTTCATGACTGTTTGGAACTACTCGAAGCGGATGGAGGACGACCCACGTGAGCGTTGAGCAAGGTCACGTTCCAGTCGAGGCCATCCTCGCCAAGCACACAATCGTCCGAGCCGTCTATATCGCGCCGGTCCTGATAATCGGCTTTGGCCTGCTCAGAGGTTGGGAAGGCGCCTGGGCCTCAGCGATCGGAATTCTCATCGTTGTGGCGAACTTCTGGCTCGCCGGAGCCATCCTCTCGGTTTCGTTTAGGATCGGCCTGCAGGCCTATCATGCCGCCGCTTTGATCGGCTTCTTCCTACGTATCGCGCTCCTGGTCGGAGTGATGTATCTCATCGTGGCAACAGTGGAGATCGACAGGCTGGCTTTCGGAATATCGGCCGTGATTGCCTATCTGGTGCTCCTGGTTTGGGAAGCTGTGGCAGTGTCCAGAGGTGATGAAAGGGAATTGAATTGGGCGAAGTAATCCTCGCCAGCGAGACGTGCGACGTCGCCAACGAGGTGATCTGCGCCCCTGCGGACGTCAAAGAGCTTTTCGAATTCGAGGTAATCTTCACGGTCTTTGGCGTTGGAATCACCAAAACGATTGTTCTGACGTTTCTTGCTGCTTTTGTGGTAGTGGCGTTGCTCTACTTCGGGCTGAGAAAGCGTCAGCTGGTGCCATCCAAATTCGGGTCTGCCATAGAAGCCCTGCTCGAGTTCGTTCGTGACGGCGTTGCGAAAGATGTCATCGGTCCGGAGGGTTACAAGTACGTTCCGTACCTGACGTCGCTGTTCTTCTTCATTCTGGTGGGCAATCTCTTCGAGGTCACCCCCTTCATCAACTTCCCGATCACGTCCCGGATGGCGATCCCTGCGTTCCTGGCTCTCGTCACCTATGTGATTTTCATGTTCATGGGGTTCGCCAAGAATGGATTCCGGTACTTGATCGACACCATCTGGCCAATGCATGTCCCCATCGGCCTGCGCTGGCTGGTCGGCCTCATCGAGCTGGTCTCGGTGTTCCTCCTTCGTCCCTTCACCCTTGCGGTGCGGCTCTTCGCCAATATGGTTGCGGGTCACCTCATGCTGACCCTTTTGCTTGGTTCGGGGGTCATCTTCTTCACCGCCGTCGGCGACATCGGAATCCGGGCCCTTATCGGTGTTCCGTGGTTCGTCCTGGGTGTCGCGATTTTTGTCTTTGAGATCGTCGTCTCGGTCCTACAGGCCTACATCTTCACTTTGTTGTCGGCCGTGTACATCCAGTCGTCAATTCAGTTCGAGCACTAAGGAGAAAGAATGGAAGGAAATATAGAGGTCCTCAAGGGAGCTATCGCGTTGATCGGCTACGGGCTTGCCGCTATCGGGCCAGGCATTGGAATTGGCATAGTGGTAGGCAATGCCATCACCGCTATGGCGCGCCAGCCAGAAATGGCCGGCACCGTGCGAACAACGATGTTCCTGGGCATCGCATTCACCGAAGCCCTGGCGTTGATCGGCTTCGTCCTCTTCTTCATCGCTTGAAGCGAAGCGCATGTATCTGTTGAACACAGCGCTGGTCTTGGCTCAGGAAGAGAGCACATCCAACGTCGCGTTGGTGCTTCCGGACACCGCAGAGCTCATTGCCGGCATCCTCGCATTCGGGATCGTCTTCTTTGTCGTTTGGCGTTGGGCGCTCCCGACGATCAATAAGACGCTCGAAGCTCGGAACGAGGCCATCGCAGGAAAGATCGCCGAAGCCGAGAAAGCCAAGGTCGAAGCCGAGAACCTATTGGCCGACTACAGGTCGCAGCTTGCCGAGGCCAAGGCCCATGGAAACGAGATTGTCGAAGAAGCGCGTGGCGCAGCCGAGCAGATGAAAGACGACATAATCGCCAAGGCTGAGACCGATGCCGAGAGGATTCGCATCAAGGCTCGTGATGAGGCCGAGACTGAGAAGGCTCGTGCTCTCTCCGATGCGAGGGCTCAAGTTGGTGACATCTCGGTGGACCTTGCCGGGCGAATCGTTGGCGAGTCGCTTGATGCCGACGCTCACAAGGATCTCGTTGAGCGTTACCTGGCAGACCTGGAGAAGTTATAAGTGGATGACCGGATTGTCGGGTACGCCAGCGGAATATTCGAGCTGGCTAAGGCCGAAGACGAGCTGGAGCGTGTGGAGAACGAGTTGTTCGCCGTGGCTCAGGCCCTCGACGGGTCTGCCGACCTGCGATCTGCCCTCACCGATCCGCAACTCCCGCTGGAAAGGAAGCAGGCAATCGTCGATGGGCTTCTGCAGGGGCGTGCGTCGTCCCTCACCGTGGGTCTCGTTCAGCTTGTCCTCGGTCAGGGGCGCTCTTCCGACTTGCCCGGCATTGCGAGGGCTCTCATCGAGAAAGCCGCTGAGTCCCGCGACCGGGCCGTCGCGGAGGTCCGATCGGCCGTTGCGCTCGACGACGACACAATTGAGCGTCTTGCCGCGGCTCTCGGCAGAGCCACTGGAAAGAACGTCGAAGTGAAGGTGATCGTGGATGAAACTGTGATCGGCGGAATCGTCGCGCGGGTGGGCGACACCGTCATCGACGGTTCCATCGAGAAACGGGTCAAGTCGCTTCGCCAGGCCGTGCAGAGCTAGGGGGATGCACATGTGCCAACGGCGCTCCGCAACAGCCTCCAAGGAGATATATGTCTGATTTGACAATTACCGCCGATCAAATCACCGAGACCCTGCGGACCCAGCTTGCAGACTGGAGCCCGGATCTCGACAAGGAGACGGTTGGTTATGTAACCGCCATTGCCGACGGTGTTGCCCGAGTAGAGGGCCTGCCGAAAGTAATGGCCTCAGAATTGCTGGAGTTCCCAGGCGGGCTCACTGGGGTAACTCTCAACATTGATGAGGATGACCTTGGTGTGGTGCTCCTTGGTGAGGCCAACCACATCGAGGAGGGGGCCCCGGTCAAGCAGACCGGAACCGTTCTCTCCGTGCCGGTGGGTGATGGGTTGTTGGGCCGAGTGATCGACCCGTTAGGCAACCCAATCGACGGCAAGGGGCCAATTAACACAACGGAGCGCCGTCTTCTGGAGACTCAAGCTCCATCGGTAGTCCAGAGGCAGCCTGTCAACGAACCGCTCCAGACCGGCGTGAAGGCCATCGACTCGATGACCCCGATCGGTCGTGGCCAGCGTCAGCTGATCATTGGCGATCGCCAGACCGGGAAGACTGCGCTCCTGGTCGACACCATCATCAACCAGAAGGTCAACCAGGGCACCGACAAGCAGGTCAAATGCATATATGTGGCCATTGGCCAGAAGAATTCGACCGTCGCCGAGGTTGTATCCGCTCTGGAGGAGCACGGTGCGATGGAGTACACAGTTGTGGTGAATGCCTCGGCGTCGGCCGCTCCCGCCATCCAGATGTACGCTCCGTACGCCGGTTCGGCAATCGGTCAGCATTGGATGTACAACGGCGAACACGCCCTTGTCATTTTTGATGACCTCTCCAAGCAGGCGGTTGCGTACCGCGAGATTTCGTTGTTGCTGCGTCGCCCTCCAGGCCGCGAGGCTTACCCCGGAGACGTTTTCTACCTCCACAGTCGGCTCCTCGAGCGTTGCGCCAAGCTTTCGGATGAGCTCGGTGGCGGTTCGCTCACAGGTCTGCCGGTGATCGAGACCAAGGCCAACGACATCTCGGCCTACATTCCGACGAACGTGATTTCGATCACTGACGGTCAGTGTTTCCTGGAGACCGACCTGTTCTATCAGGGTGTGCGGCCCGCGCTCAACGCCGGCACATCCGTCTCGCGAGTTGGTGGCGCTGCCCAGATCGGCGCCATGAAGAAGATCGCCGGGCCGTTGCGTCTCAACCTCGCTCAGTATCGAGAGCTGGCGGCTTTCGCCGAGTTCGGCTCCGAACTCGACGCGGTTTCGCTGGCACAGTTGGAGCGGGGGCGCCGGGTTGTCGAGATTCTCAAACAACCCCAGTTCGTCCCGATGCCGGTTGAGGAACAGGTGGTTGTTGTCTATGCGGTTACGGAGGGCCACACCGACGACGTGGCTGTGGAAGACATCGGCCAGTTCGAGACGGAGCTTCTTGCGTCGATCAGGACCAGAAACCAGGTGCTTCTCGACCAGATTCGTGACACCGGAAATCTTCCCGAAGGCGACGCGCTGGGAAAGGCGATCGACGCATTCACGGAGACTTTTGACTGGTCGGCGGGAGAGTAGATAGATGGCAGGCGCGCAGCTTCGAGATACTCGACGCCGGATTAGAAGCGTTGAGGCAACCAAGAAGATCACCCGCGCAATGGAGCTGATCGCGGCCAGCCGCATCCCCAGGGCCCAGGCCAGGGTTTTGGGCTCTCAGCCGTACACCGCCAAGTTGATCGAGGTGATTGAGAACGTCGGTGCCGGAGGTGCCGGGGCGTCACACACCCTCCTCGAGCGACGCGATGTCACCACCGTCGGCCTTCTGATCGTGTCGTCAGACAGGGGTCTGGCCGGTTCCTATGCCTCCAGCATCATCAGGTTGGCGGAGGCTCGGATCGTCGACATCGCCAGGGACGGCAAGGACGTCGTCCTCTACACAGTGGGTAAGAAGGCTCAGGCCTACTTCCGCTATCGCGGCTATCGAATTGAGCAGGCGTACCTCGGAGTGACCGACACCCCCGGTTACGGCGATGCCCGTGCCATTGCGAATGCGGTCATGGTGGCCTACGTCGACGGCCACGTCGACGCGCTCGAGGCCACATATACCCGATACGAGTCGGCGTTCACGCAAGTGGCGAGTCAGTTCGAGCTGCTGCCCATCACTCCGCCAGAAATGGATGAAGAGGAGATGGCGGCAAGGGTGTCCTATGCGTTCGAGCCATCGCCAGAAGAGATATTGAATCGCCTACTTCCAAAGTATGTGGAGGCCACGATCTTCAACATGCTCCTCGAGGCATCGGCCTCCGAGCACAGCGCCCGGAGGCGGGCAATGAAGGCCGCCACAGACAACGCAGAAGAGCTGATCAGACATCTCACCGTGCAGGCCAATCGCGCTCGTCAGGCTGAGATCACCACCGCCATCACCGAGATCGTCGGTGGTGCCGAGGCTTTGGCAGAGAGCACATGACCAACAGAATCCACAATCACAGACCAAATTCGAATGGAGCCAGCGAATGAGTGACTCGAAGAGTGTCGGCAGGATCGTCAAGATCGCCGGCCCGGTTGTCGACATCGAGTTCCCCCCCGACACCTTGCCCGAGATCCTCCATGCCGTCGAGATCGACTTCACCTTGGGCGACAAGGACGAGACCGTCATCGCCGAAGTAGCCCAGCATCTGGGCGGCAGCAAAGTAAGGGCGATTGCCCTGGCCCCGACCGACGGAATGACCCGCGGTTCGATAGTGCGCAACACGGGGGGTCCGATCACGGTGCCCGTAGGCGACCAGACTCTCGGCCACATCTTCAACGTGTGGGGCGATTCGTTGGACTCTCCCGACGAGGATTTCTCCGAGCCGCGCTGGCCGATCCATCGGACGCCACCCCCATTCGAGGACGTTGAGCCCCAGAAGACCATCTTCGAGACCGGAATCAAGGTGCTCGACCTGATTTGCCCGTATCTCCAAGGCGGCAAGATCGGTCTGTTCGGTGGGGCTGGTGTGGGAAAGACTGTTCTGATTCAGGAGATGATCAATCGCGTTGCCACCCAGCATGGTGGTGTCTCCGTCTTCGCCGGAGTTGGCGAGCGGACCCGCGAGGGCAATGACATCTTTCTCGAGATGCAGGAGTCGGGCGTCATCGACAAGGCCGCCCTCACGTTCGGCCAGATGGACGAGCCACCCGGGGTCCGTCTACGAGTCGCCCTCTCGGCCCTGACCATGGCCGAATACTTCAGAGATGAGCAGGGTCAGGACGTTCTTTTGTTCATCGACAACATCTTCCGTTTCACCCAGGCCGGCTCCGAGGTGTCGACCCTGCTCGGTCGGATGCCTTCGGAAGTCGGATACCAGCCGACCTTGGCCGATGAGATGGGCGTGCTTCAGGAGCGGATCACCTCGTTGAAGGGCCGGTCGATCACGTCGCTTCAGGCGATCTACGTTCCTGCTGACGACATTACCGACCCGGCTCCCCACACGGCCTTCGCCCACCTCGACGCCACCACGGTTCTGTCCCGTCCACTGACCGCGCTGGGCATCTATCCGGCGGTCGACCCCCTCGATTCGGGCAGCAGGGCACTCGACCCACAGATCCTCGGCGAGGAGCACTACTTCGTGGCAACCGAAGTGCAGCGCATCCTCCAGCGCTACAAGGACCTTCAGGACATCATCGCGATTCTTGGCATCGACGAGCTTTCGGAGGAAGACAAGCTGGTGGTGTCCCGGGCCCGGAGGATTGAGAAGTTCCTCTCGCAGCCGATGTTCGTGGCCGAGCAATTCACTGGCCAGGCGGGCATCTACACGCCCATCGACGAGACCATCGCCTCGTTCAAGGCGGTTCTCGACGGCGACATGGACCAGTACCCGGAGCAGGCCTTCTACATGGTCGGCGGCCGTGAGGATGTCGAAAAGAAAGCGGCTGAGCTGACGAAGGAAGGTGCGGCTGCGTAGTGGCTAAGGCATTCCAAGTCGATGTCGTCTCGCCGGAGGCGACCGTATGGAGCGGGCAGGCAACGTTCCTGGTCGCCAGGACACCAGAGGGCGAACTGGGCGTCATGGCCGACCATGAGGCGCTGATGGGAGCGCTCGTGACTGGCCCGGTGATCGTGGAGGACGAGTCCGGCCAGCGGACCACCATCGGAGTCCACGGCGGGTTTCTCCAGGTGCTCAACAACCAGGTGACACTGATCACCGACCGCGCCGAGATCGCGGAGGGTGGCCGCGACGACGCCCAAGCCGTGGCCGATCGACTCGCCTCCCAAGAGGCGGCCGACGAGTAGACCCAAGGGTCAATCGAGGCCGGCGACAAACCCTTTGACGGCCTTGGGGAATCCGGAACCGATGCTGCCGGCGATCACCGGGAAGAACATCGTCGAGAGCATTCCCAGACTCTCCACACTCAGGGTGACGGTCAAATCGCTGCCCGCTTCCGAGGGGGCGATCTGCACCGAAAGCAGACCATTGATCTCCGACGTCTCGATGTTCCAGGTCATCGACTCGCCCTCGACCCGGTCAGCCGGTGTGGCCTGCCCCAGATAGGTTTTGCCTGCGGCAACGCTCTCGAAGGAGAAGCCCCGGAGTGCGCCGACCGAGTCGATCACCGGGTCCAACACCCGGTCGACTCCGGGGATGGCCTCCCACGTCTGGGGCTCCTGAAGTGCGATCCACACCTCTTCGGGAGTGGCAAGAGTGCTGGCGGTTTGGGTGAATGTCTCTGTGGGCACGGCGGGCAACCTAACAAGTAGCTCGGCTCGTCTTCCGGGATGAAAGGACTAAGCTAGTCCGTATAAAGGAGATAACGATGCCGAACATCCACGAGGCCAAGACCCATCTCTCCCGCTTGATCCAGCGAGTCGAGCAGGGGGAGGAAATCGTGATAAGTCGGGCCGGGAAGCCCGTCGCCAAGATGGTGCCGTACTTGGACGAGCCGGTGCGCAAGCCTGGGATCCTCAAAGGAAAGATCTGGATGGCTGATGACTTTGACGCGGCAGACAAGGAGATCGCCGCCCTTTTCAATGGCGAGTAATGAGGCTTCTCCTCGATACTCACGTCCTACTCTGGTGGCTGGAGCGGAGCGACCGTCTCGATGCTCGCCATCAGGCTCTGATCGAGGCTGGTGAAAGCGAGCCCTGGGTCAGCGCTGCCTCGATATGGGAGCTGTCAATCAAGATAAGCAAAGGGCGGCTGAGCATCGATGGGGATCTTCTTGAATCCATCAAGGCGTCCCACCTCTCTCTGTTGGAAGTCAATGAGAATCACGCATGGGCTGCCGGGGCCCTACCGCCACATCATCGTGATCCCTTCGACCGCATGCAGGTGGCGCAGGCACAGATCGAGGGACTGACCATCGCAACCGTCGACCCGGTATTCAGCATGTACGACGTTGCGACTATCTAGTGGCCCGTCTCACACCATTTGTGCGACAGACCACAGACCACTAATCGGCTGGAGTACCGGCGCCCGCGCCCGTAACCTGGCGACGATCCCTCACAGTCATGTTGATTGCACGCGACCTCCGTATTGACGTTGGGCCCCGAACTCTGATCTCCGGGGCTTCCTTCAGTGTGCAATCGGGAGATCGAATCGGACTTGTGGGTCGGAACGGCGCGGGCAAGACGACCTTGATGCGAACCCTGATCGGGGAACTGGTTCCCGAGGAGGGCTCGGTTCTCCGCTCCGGCACCATCGGCTACTTCTCCCAGGAAGCCGCACTTCCGGAATTGGAGCATCCAGACGCGACGGCCCTGGAGCGGGTTCTGATGGCCCGGGACATCGGTGCGATGCAGCGGAGGATCGAAGCGGCTCGGCATCGGCTTCACGATCTGACCGGCGACGACCGCGATCGCGGCATCGCCCGGTTCAGCCGGCTTCACGACGAGTTCGAGGCGAAGGGCGGTTTCGTCGCCGAAGCCGAGGCCAAACGGATCTCGGCCGCGCTCGGCATCGGCAACGGTGAACTGACCCAGCCTGTGGTCACCATGTCCGGTGGGCAGCGGCGACGGGTCGAGTTGGCTCGCATCCTGTTTGCAGAAACGGACATCATGGTGCTGGACGAACCGACCAACCATCTCGATCTCGACGCCAAAGGCTGGCTGATCGAGTACCTGGGCACCTATCGGGGCGGCATGCTGGTGGTCTCTCACGATCTTCCGCTGCTCGACGAGGCGATCACCGAGGTGCTCGCGCTCGAGCATGGCGAGATCGAGCCCTATCGAGGCAACTACTCCCACTATCTGGTGGAGCGTGTGGCAAGAAGGGCGCGCAAGACAAAGCAACGTCGTCATCAGGATCAACATATCGCTCGACTCGAGGAGAACATCCGGCGGTTCAAGGGAACAACCGAGAAGATGGCCAAGGTCGCCCGCGCCATGGAGACCCGTGTCGAGCGGATGAAGCGAGAGTTGGTGGAGGTTCAGAAGAGTGGAAAGAGGGTCCGGCTCTCCTTTCCCCAACCCGTCAAATCGGGTCGGGTGCCGTTGTCGGCGTTCGGTCTCGCCAAATCCTTTGGAGACAACCTGGTCTTCGTCGACATCGAGTTCGCGGTGGAAAGGGAGGAGCGGATGCTGTTGATTGGGCTCAACGGCGCCGGCAAGACCACCCTGCTCAGGATTCTTGCCGGTGTGGAAACCGCGGATCTCGGCGAGGTCTCGCTCGGACACAAGGCGAGTTTGGGCTACTACGCACAGGAGCACGAGCAGATCCAGGGGGGTAAGTCGGTGTTGGAGCACATGGCTGAAGCGGCCGATCTTCCCGAACAGATGCTGAGAGGCCTGCTCGGACTCTTCCTTCTGGCGGACAAGGTGTCCCAGGATGCGTCCACTCTGTCCGGCGGAGAGAAGACCAAGCTGGCTCTTGCGATGCTGGTGGCGTCCCGGCCCAATGTCCTGCTGCTTGATGAACCGACAAACAACCTCGATCCGCAGGCCAAGGAGGCCTTGCTCGACGCGCTGACCATCTACGAAGGGACCATCATCCTGGTCAGCCATGACACCGATTTCGTGGCTCAACTGGCCCCGGATCGTGCCGTGCTGATGCCTGACGGCGATATGAAGTTCTTCGACGAGGAATTGCTCGATCTGGTGGCGTTGGCGTAGGAGCCCGCTGAACAATGCATGTCACTCATCTCGACGAACAGATCATCGCCACTCGCGGTGTCCTACGCTCCGCCATTCCGCCCCAAGGAGTGGCGAAACGTCGTCCTTGCGAGTGGCGCGCCTGGCCGCCGATCTAACCAACGGCATCATTCAGCAGACTCCGAACCGGCCCTTGGTGTCTGATTCCGTCGTTCTGACTAGACAAACGAACGTTCGTTTGTGTTATCATCAGGTGCATGACACCCGAGGAGCGCTTTGACGCAGTCGTCGCCGCGGAGGACAAGATCGAGCCCACCGACTGGATGCCCGAGGGGTACCGCAAGACCTTGATCCGCCAGATCGCCCAACATGCCCATTCAGAGATCATCGGGATGCAACCCGAACGCAACTGGATCACACGGGCGCCGACCCTGCATCGCAAGGCAATCCTGATGGCCAAGGTCCAGGACGAGGCGGGCCACGGTCTCTACCTCTACTCCGCCGCAGAGACCCTTGGCGTCAAGCGAGACGAACTCCAGGAGCTGCTTCATCAAGGCAAGCACAAGTACTCCTCGATCTTCAACTACCCCACTTTGAGTTGGTCCGACATGGGCGCCATCGGCTGGCTGGTCGACGGCGCTGCCATTACCAACCAGGTGATGCTCACCCGCTGCTCATACGGCCCTTATGCCAGGGCAATGGTCCGTATCTGCAAGGAGGAGTCGTTTCATCAGCGTCAGGGTTATGAGCTGTTGATCAGGCTGTGCCAGGGCACACCCGAGCAGAGGGCAATGGCTCAGGATTCGCTGAATCGTTGGTGGTGGCCGGCCCTGATGATGTTCGGTCCTCCTGATTCCGAGTCGACCCACACCGAACAGTCGATGACCTGGAAGATCAAGAGAGTTGCCAACGACGATCTCCGGCAACAGTTCGTGGACATGACTGTCCCTCAAGCCGAGTACCTGGGTTTAGAAATACCGGACCCCGAGCTGACGTGGAATGAGGGGCGCGGACACTACGACTTCGGACCGATCGACTGGGAGGAGTTCTGGGCGGTGGTGAAGGGCAACGGCCCGATGAACCGGGAACGTGTCGAGCACAAG
>CAXMPS010000239.1:0-1060 GCA_964194995.1 uncultured Gammaproteobacteria bacterium
CTACCGGCAGGGCCTGACGGTGTTCTTCACCGGGCTCTCCGGCGCCGGAAAGTCCACCATTGCCAACGCGTTGATGGTTCATCTGCTGGAGCTGGGTGGGCGACCGGTAACACTGCTCGACGGCGACATCGTGCGCAGAGAGCTGTCATCGGAGCTTGGCTTCTCCAAGGAACACCGGGATTTGAACGTCAAGCGGATCGGGTACGTGGCTTCTGAGATCACAAAGAACGGTGGGATCGCCATCTGCGCTCCGATCGCTCCCTACGCCTCGGTTCGCAGACACAACCGCGACCTCATCTCGTCGCACGGGGGCTACATCCTCGTCCACGTATCCACCCCACTCGAGGTCTGTGAGGAGCGGGATCGCAAGGGTCTGTATGCAAAGGCGCGTGCCGGCGTGATAAAGGAGTTCACGGGGATCTCTGATCCGTACGAAGAACCCACCGACGCTGACATCACGATCGACACCACAGATATCAGCCCGGATGAGGCGGCGAATACCATCATGTTGCACCTCGAACGACTCGGCTTTATCGGCGGTGGCCGGGCTGGGGAGTAGCTCTCCAAGCTACGTGGGCTGACCCCATGACGGCGCGGCACAGATTCGCCTTGCTGTGGCACTTCTGGTGCTGGCCAGATTTTGGAACGTCAAACCAGCGCCGACGCCAACGAGTCTCACGAAGTGCTAGACGATGCTGTCACGGGGATCCGGGCGGCAATTGTGAAAGCGGGCACGACGAGACAACGTCGGCGGTCTTTTAAGGCGCAGCTGCCTCGGGTCGCGTTGCTCCGGCACCGATCTAGGTTCCCGCCATGAGTTCAGTAAGGCTGATGACCGCAAACCTGCTCAAGGGTGGAGCGACGGCAGAGTCGCTCTGCGACGTGCTTACCGAGATCAAACCTGACATCCTCGCCGTCCAGGAGCTCACCGCAGCGGTGGCCCCGGTGTTGCGTGACGAATTTCCCCACCATCAACTCACGATTGACCCCGAGTCCCCCGGTGTCGGCATGGCGGCGCGCCGGCCCGTCTCCTGGGAGGAGCTGCCGATGACCGGTCGAT
>CAXMPS010000240.1:0-5574 GCA_964194995.1 uncultured Gammaproteobacteria bacterium
GCCCGTGGCGGGCGAAGTCAGGGGCCTTCTTGACATGTGAAGGTTCCCGGTATTTGCCGGGGAAAGGGTGAGTCCGGCGTCATAAGTCGGCCTTGTGAAATTGATCGCACATCTACCCAGCGGAGCGGAAAGTCAACGTCGGTACACAATTCCGGCGAAATATGACACCCCAGGTGAGCGTCTAACTCATGCAGGCCCGTATGAACGGAATCCGATTGCAACCGCGCACCGGAGGAATTCGATGCGCCGAGGCGTAAAGATCGGCTGATGAAAGACGCCGGCTCACCGGACTGATCGGGCAACATGTCTCCCGGGGCTCCCCTATGGAATGGAAACAGAGAAGGTTGTTGCTGGGACGGTATGACCGTCTCCAGCCGACGGCGCAGCGCAAATTCAAGGTCGCTGCGTCTTATTCCGCTGTGGGCATCGCGGCGCTGGTGGTCTCCTTTATGGTGTCAGATCCTCCCAACTGGCTGATCTGGCTCCCCTTCACCGGTCTTTTTGTCCTGCTCGAGTTCTTCGCGGTCGAGGTCAACGATCGAATGATGCAATCGTCATCGGTGATGGTGATGATGACCGCCGGGGTGATCTTCGCCATCCAGCCGGGGTCGGATGCCATGTTTGGAATGGCTCTGATGGGCGCCGTGGGGCCGCTCGCTCCAAACGACCTCAAGGAGAGGAGATGGTTCCAGCCGGTGGCCAACTTTGGCCAGATGGCTCTCGCCGGCGCCGTCGCCGGTTTCATCCTCGATGCCAACCTGGGTCATCTCCAGGGTGCCTCCACCGAGTCGTTGGTACGGGTGTTGGTGGCCGCCTCGCTGGCGTCACTTGCCTACGCAACGATCCAGAACATCATGGTTCGGCGCGCAGTCAAGAAGGTATTTGGCCGGGACAATCTGGAGCCCTGGTCGCAGATGCATGTTCTGTTCACCTCGGAAGTGGCCATGGGGCTACTAGGCGGGTTGATCGGGGCCGCCTATCTGATCGCCGACCGACCCGCCATGCTGGTGCTGATCGTTGCCGTTTACGGGATCGGCCACATGTCGCTCTATGCCTTCTCCCAGCTTCGCCATGCTCATCTCGGCTCGATCCGTGGCTTCGTCAAGACCCTCGAGGCCAAGGACATGTACACCCGGGGGCACACCGAGCGGGTTGCGTTCTTCGCCCAAATGATCGGTGAGCAGCTCGGGTTCACCGGCACCCAACTGGAGACTGTTCGCTGGGCCGCACTGATCCACGATTTGGGCAAGCTGGCCGTGCCCACCGAGTTGATCCGGAAGCGGGGGCGCCTCGACGATGACGAGTACGACCTGATGAAGAGACACGCCCATCTTGTCGAGGAAATTCTCGCCGAGGTCGATTTTCTCCAGCCAATGGTTGAGATTGCCTCGGGCCATCACAGCAACTACGACGGATCCGGCTACGGGGGATCGGGTCACAGCGAAGGGCGCACTCCTAGCCTGGAGGCCTCGATCGTCGCGGTCGCCGATTCGTTCGACGCGATGACGTCTGCCCGGTCCTATCGGATGGCCTTGTCCCAGCAGTATGCAATCGGAGAGTTACGTCGACACTCCGGCGCCCAGTTTCATCCCGATGTTGTCAATGCCTTCGAGAAGGCGTTAGAGAAGACTGGGCGCCGTTGGGGTGCCCCCCATGTGAACGACGAGGAAATGGCCCGTCGCCTTGCCGAGGAACCGGAGTTGACTCTTCGTGGCTGACTGGAGCAAGAGCACAATCGCCACGGCCTCCTGGGCGTTTCCGATTGTGGCGGGCTTGGTTGGTCTCTACGCAGCCACCAACGCCACCACCGACCCATTTGAGGTTGTGATTGCTATCACCTTCTTGGTGCTGGCTTCGCTGGTTGGGGTGGCAACGTCCAACTCGGGCAACCGGTTCACCATGGGGCTGGCAGTCGCGGCTGCGATTCCCTTCGTTCTCACCCTCGGGTTCGGCGTCGACCTGGCAGGCTCGGTGGCGACCTACGGGGTCGGTCTGTCGATTATCTGGGCCCTCCGATACTCACGGGGCGAGAGCCACGGCGAGCTTCTTCCCACTCTGATCCGTCGTTTTGCCGGGTATGTGGTCTATGCCGTTGTCTACTCGGCCATGCGTGTCGGCTTTCTTGCCGACTTGTCCGGTGGTTGGGAGGATCTCCTGCCGTTCAGCGTGGCCCTGGTCGCCTGGATCACGGTAGAGGTGACTTTGCGGGCCCTGCTGGTCCTGGGGCCGAGAGAATTGTCACGTAGCTATCTGGCGCGGGCGTTGCTCCATGATCTCAACGTGTTCCTGGGCCTGGCACTCACAGGAGCAATGTTCGGAGAGCTCTTCCCGGGGCTCGGTTGGTGGGCGCTCCCGATCGCACTGCTCCCGTACATGTTTGCCCACACAGCCTTTAAACGATTCCAGGAGACCAAGGTCACTTACAAACAGACCATCCGGGCGCTGGCCCGCATTCCCGAGGTGTCCGGCCTTGGGATCGACGGGCACGCCGATCGAACTACGGAGCTGGCATCATCGATCTCCAAGGAGATGGGCCTCGGCCCGGCCATCGTCGAGGATGTGGAGTACGCGGCGCTGATGCATGACATCGGCAGGGTGAGCCTCAACGAGCCACAGGTAATACGGATGGGCTATACCGACGACGACATTGCAAGGTGGAGCGCGGAGATCATCGCTGAGTCGCCGAACCTAGACCGGGTTGCGACGCACGTGCTCCATCAGTACGAGCCGTTCCGCAAGCCGGGCGAGCAGACCGACCCCGATGTCTCCATTGTGTCTCGCATCATCAAAGTGGCCGCGGCATATGACTGGCAGGTGCACGACAAGGGTCTCTCGCCGCTCCAGGCCCTGGAGAACCTCCACGCCGGAGCGGCCTACGAGTACGACCCAGAGGTCGTCGCCTCGGTTCGGCGGCTACTCGAAACCCGCGGTGTTCTAACTCCGGTAAGGACCTGAATCCATCAATGGTCGGCTGCCGAGCCCGGTTGGGCCGATGCACCTTTCCTGAACCAGCGGCGAGGGCGGCGTAGTTCGTGTTCGAGGAAGCGCCCGAGACCCACAGCGAAGAACACGTCCCCAAGGCTGATCACCTGGCCAACCGTGACCACTCGGAGGGGGATCACGTCGGCCAAAAGAGTCAGACGGGACGTATCGTCGAGCGGGATGTGCTTGAAAGAGTTGGAAAGATCGGGGCTGCTGACGGTGAAACCGCTGGCCACCTCCGCAGCCTCGGCAAGCACCGGCATTCCCCCGTTGATGGCTATCACGGTGAGATTCATCAGGACTCCGATACCGGCAAGCCACATTCCGGTTTGTTGACGGTTGAGGATGACCATCACCATCAGAAGACCGAACGCGAGCAGGACCATGGCCAGACCCACTGACTCCGACCAGTCGGCGTCGGGCAGAAGGCCGGGAACAACCTGAAGGACCAGTGAGATAATCAGCAGCCACCAGGCACGCAGTCGAATATCACCGAGATTGGTCAGCCGGCCGCCGCGAAGCAGAGCTACGGCGAGAGCAATGAAGAGGACGAGAGCAAGCCATAGCATGGGGTCGAGACGGTAATAGGCCCCGATAGCTGGGCGGAAGGAGGAGGAAATGGTCGAGTACGAGACTTCGCCCGGAAGGGCGACCATCACGATAAACGACCCGGAACGGCGCAATCCCCTCTCGGTGGAAACGATGTCCGAGCTTGTCGAGGCCACCGCACGGGCAGTGGCCGACTCCGATGTTGGAGTCATCGTCTATACCGGTTCGGGTGATAAGGCCTTCAGTGCCGGAGGCGACCTCTCGGGTTTGTTCGTGGATGATGCGATGGGGCTCCACCAGGCGCGGGGTGCCTTTGCCGACCTTTTCCGCCTCATGTGGCGTGGTGGCAAGCCCACGGTGGCACGGGTCAACGGCCATGCCCTTGCCGGAGGTTTTGGCCTCGCCGTCGCATGTGACATCACCATTTGCGTCGAAGACGCCAAGCTGGGAGCCACGGAATCGAGAGTGGGGCTGTGGCCCATGATGATCTCCGCGGTCCTGATCCGGACAATGCCCCGCAAGGCGGCGCTGGAGTTGATGCTCACCGGGAGGATCATCCAACCCGAAGAGGCACTCCGTTTGGGCGCTGTATCGCGTGTGGTAGGCCGGAGCGAGTTGGACGCCGTGGTCGACGAGACAGTCGACTCACTGCTTCGGGCGAGCCCTTCGTCGACGATGATCGGCAGAGACTCGTTTTACGGAATTGCAGACGCTGATGTGGACACTGCGCTCGACCGTCTCCAACTCGGTCTCACCGAGATCGCCATGTCCGAAGATGCTGCCGAGGGAGTGAAGGCTTTCTTGGACAAGCGCGAGCCCACATGGACTTCCTGATCGCCTCGTGCGGGGATATCTTCTGATAGCGAAGCGGGCGATTTAGCCTTTCGAAATGCGGCGCAACGTCCAGATCGTCGGTTGGACGCTCATTTGGAGCGGTCTGTTCGTTTTCGGCTATCTCGGATGGCAGCTGTATGGCACCGATGTGATCAACGCTCGGGTCCAGGCCGCGGCCGAGACCGAGTTGGAACAGATCCTCCAGGAGACGAGGACCGAACTCCCTGAAGTCGAGGAGATCGTCCCCGAATCAACCCCCGACAGCACCGATCAAGGCCCGGCAGTCGAGTATCACCCTGAGGCCATACCCGCGGACAGCTCCGAGTTCGCGTTCCTAACTGTTCCGAAAGTAGGCCTGGAATCGGTGATGTTCGAAGGAGTGGACCGTGAGACTCTTACCCAGGGCCCGGGACACATGCCGGGGACCCCCCTTCCTGGCCAACCCGGCAACGCCGTCATTTCCGGCCACAGAACAACCTACGGAAGGCCTTTCTTCGACTTCGACCTTCTTGAGCCGGGCGATCTGATCGAAGTGGAAACCGCCATTGGGTTGCACACATATGTGGTTCGTTCGAGCATTGTGGTTGAGCCGACCGATGTATGGGTAACGGATGACAAGGAAGGGGCCTGGCTGACTCTGACGACTTGCAATCCGAAGTTCTCAGCTCGACAGCGGCTCATCATCAACGCGGAGCTGGTGAGTGGTCCAAATCTCGGCTACGTGAACTTTCTCAGCCGGCTGTAGCCGCAAAGACGGAGTCGAGGGACTCTTCTGTGACCCTGCCATTGATCAGCTCGATCACCTTCCCGTTCTCATCGAGGATGTAGGTGGCGGGAAGGCCGATGCTGGGGTAGGAAGACCTGAACTCCGAGTCTCCGATTGCCAGGTCGTATGAGGGCTCCAGCTCGTCAGCGAGGACGCGTGCATCTGCCCCCACGTCCTCGACCGCCATACCGAGGACGTAGACATCGGGGTTGTCAACCGCCCATCGGGAGATCTCGGGGATCTCGGCTCGGCAAGGTGCACACCATGATGCCCAGAGGTTGAGGACGATGGGCATCGCATCGCCTGAGAAATGGTCCGAAAGACTGAACTGTGAACCGTCAAAAAGAGCGACCGAGAAATCAGGGGCCGGGCGCCCTTCCATCGCCACCGCGACATCCTGTGCTCGCAAGACCCATGTCATCAGTAGTCCGACGACAACCACG
>CAXMPS010000241.1:0-1044 GCA_964194995.1 uncultured Gammaproteobacteria bacterium
TACTCTTGGTAATTCTGGCGGTCATCCCGTTGGTCATGCTTGACACGGTCATCGGTCGAATGCCCACAAGCTCATAGCGCCAAAACGTCGAGTCTCGACCTCGGTGGTAGGCAGCTACGGAAACTCCCGCATTGATTGCCATCGGCGTCGGCTTGGGTCTCGGAGTGGCGTAGCGATGGAAGTCCGATCCAACAACTGACCCGCACATAACGGCACTTATGTCGCTCTTCTGCTGTATCCGTGGGTCATTTTCGGCCTGGAAGCCGTGGTGGGTGGCTGCCTAGGGCGAGGAGTGCGAGGGCGATGAGGGGTTGGGGGCCGTGGAACCCGAACGCGATCCGGGTGAGTAACCGGATTTTGGTGTTGGTCGATTCGATCAGTCCTTGGGATAGACCGTGGTCGAGGTTGGCGTCGATTGCTTGACGGTGTCTGGTGATCTTCTTGGCGAGGTGGACGAAGGCGGGGAGCTGTGATCGGCGGGCCCATGTCAGCCACTTGTCGAGTGCTTCTTTGCCTTCGGCCCCTTTGACAGCGAACACGTAGCGGAGGCCTTCTTTGAGGAGGTATGCCCGCCACAGTTTGGGGTCGGTTTTGGCGATCCAGTCGAGCTGCTGTTGTTGGTGTGGGTTGAGATCGTCGGGGTTCTTCCACAGTGCGTAGCGGGATCGGGCGATGTGTCGGGAGTTGGCGGTGGTCCGTCCCCGACGGCCAGACGACTCTGGGATCTGACGACCTGAGGCTTGGTTCCAGGCGCGACGTCGTTCGACGTCTAAGGATTCGATCGCCCAGGCAACAACATGGAACGGGTCGGCACAGCGGATCGCATTCGGGGCACGCCGAGCCACGACACGGGCGATCCAGTCGGCCATATCCGCTGAAACATGGGTGATTTCAGCTGCTCGTTGCTCGCCGAGTTCGTCGAAGAACACATCCAATGCAGCCTCGCTACGGCCGGGTCCGACCCAGACGAGGCGGCCGGTGTCGTGGTCGACAACAACAATCAGATAACGGTGGCCCCGTTTGTATGAGATCTCATCGATCCCA
>CAXMPS010000242.1:0-1036 GCA_964194995.1 uncultured Gammaproteobacteria bacterium
GAAGGACATGTTCGACGAGGTGAACAGAGTGGTCTCGATCGAACCGACGATCACCGTAGAGCCTGCTGACACCATGGTGGAAGCCGACCGCGACCATCTGTCCCGCATCCTCATCAATGTTGTCGAAAATGCCGCCAAGTACGCTCCCAACTCTCCAGTGGAATTGTTCGCCTGGCAACGGGGTCGAAACGTGGTCATGGCAGTTGTCGATCACGGTCCCGGCATCCCTGCCGACGATCGGGAGCGAATCTTCGATCGCTTCACCCAACTGGATCAGTCAGACACACGCTCGAGGGGCGGTACCGGTCTAGGGCTTTCGATCGTGAAGAGTCTCACCGAGGTGATGCGCGGGTCGGTCCGCATCGAAGACACCGAGGGAGGTGGCGCCACCTTTGTCATCGAGCTGCCTCTGGCGACCTCGCTGGTGCCGACAACTTCACTCGACTCACCGCTAGACGGATCGCTCGACTCACCGCTAGACGGATCGCTAAACGAAGCGCTAGACGTCTACTCCGGCGGCGACCGCATGGAACCCGCCGTCGACGTGGACGATCTCCCCGGACGTCATAGTCGCCCAATCTGACAAGAGCACGCAAACCATTCGAGCCACAGGGTCCGGATTCTTGGCATCCCATTTCAACGGTGACCGTTCGGCCCAGACCTCGTCGAACTTGTCGAAGCCCGGGATTGACTTTGCCGCCACCGTCTCCAGGGGGCCGGCTGAGACCGCATTGACCCGCACCTTGTGTGGACCGAGATCCCGCGCCAGATAGCGGGTGACACTCTCTAACGCCGATTTGGCGACACCCATCCAGTCATAGGATGGCCAGGCCCGGCTGTTGTCAAAGTCCATTGCGACCAGCGAACCGCCTCCGGCTTCCTTCATGAGTGGAAGGAGGGCGACAGCAAGGGTCTTGTAGGAAAAGGCGGATGTTAAGAAGGCGGTCTGAGCCGACTCGGCCGGCGTCTCGAGAAACTTTCCGCCCAATGCATCGGCTGGCGCAAAGGCGATGGCATGCAATGCCCCATCGATTTC
>CAXMPS010000243.1:0-5133 GCA_964194995.1 uncultured Gammaproteobacteria bacterium
CCTTCATCGAGATGATCGACATGCACCGTTGAACGGACTTCTAGGGGGTCAGCTCGTAGAAACGGAAGAATCCGGCGTCGGCCAGAGGGGTGCAACCGCTGAATCCAGCGGCGTTGGCAAAGGACTTCAACGTCGCCGGCCTCATCACGGTCCCGGTACCGACTGCAGGCCGGCTGGAAAGACCGTCCGGTAGGCAGATCAGCAGGGAGAACCCGTACATCAGCTTCTCGATGTCGTCACCTTCGCCGGTGAAGTCGTCTCCAACAGCTTCGTCCATGACCACCGCCACACCCTCGTCTCCCACCATGCGGCGCATCGTCGCTAGGACCGGAACCGGCTGGGACATGTCATGGATGCATTCGAAGGCGAAGGTCACGTCAAACGACTCGTCGACGACAGTCACATTTTCGCTGGAGAAGGACACTCGGTCGGCAACCCCGGCGTCGGCTCTGTTTGCCTCCGCCAGGGAAATCGAGGGCACATCGACATCGAAGCCGGTGAACGTCGCATCCGGGTAGGCCTTGGCGAGGGCGATTGTCGACCAGCCGGCCCCACATCCCACGTCCGCAACCCGGGCGCCGGTCTTGCTCATTCGCGTGTGAGCAGAGTCGATCCCGGCAACGGCTTCTGCCAGGTCGTTGGCGAAGAAGGGACGATTCATGTCTGCCTGCGACTCCCGCATCGCCGGCCCGAAGCTATCCCAGGAGACACCGGTGTCATTTCGGTAAGCGTCGAGGAGGAGGCTCATCTTCTCGCCACTCGTCGCCAGCATGCGGGCCAGCGGGGCCAGGTAGAAGCCGTTGAGCTCTTCGGCTAGAACTTCGGCGTGTTCCGAAGGGAGGGTGAACCGGGCGGAGTTTTGGGACAGGTCAACAGTGAGAATCCCGGTGGTTGCTTGCTGTTCAAGCCATTCTCGGACGTATCGCTCGGCAATCCCGGCGGATGCAGCCAGCTCAGCGGCAGTTATCGGACCTTCATCGCTGAGTCTTTTGTAGAGACCCAACTCGGTCCCGATGTGGATGCTATAGATCTCGATGGCTCCCAAAGCGGAGGCAAAAATACGGTCAGCGAAAGCTTCGGCGGATGCTGTCATGGTGGGACACCCCTTATATGGGTCGGCTTGGGCCGAAGCTATCAAACGCTGTTTGGAGCGCGCCGGCACCTGATTGTCGCTCGTCACAACGGGTCGCGAAAACTGATATACAGGTCGCGAAAAACAATCGGCCTTTTGAGTTGCCACTGTCGTGGGGATGGTCTACTTTTCCATTCACGCCGACGGGGAAACTCGAAAGCGAGCCGACGGGGAAACCCGAAAGCGACCCATCAGCAGGTACGGAGCGGTGAAAGCCGAGCCGGGAAGAATCCCCGCTGTACGGGGCCCGGAGCCAAAGGGAAACCGGAGGCACCCGGGAGGTCGGAAACCCGGACGGGGATCCTTCGGGATCGTCGAGCGAGTTTCCACGGCCAGCGAGTCTCACGACTCGCACACCCTCCTCGGAGACGAGGAGAGCGAACCGGAAGTTCGCAGCAGTCGAAAGGCTGAGGTAAACCTCCAGATCGCAGTCGGAGGCTTCGGCCCCCGGCGAACTCCCGACCGGAGTTGGGTCCCCGGCCCGATTCCAACTGGGACGAGAATCCCGAGAGGGTTGAGGTTTCGGCCAAGGCTCCCTCGGGGTTTCTCGCGTCCGGACCCTTAGCGTGTGCAAATCCTGGTGCTGGACGCCGGGATCTGCACACGCTCGGGGCTGCGCGGCCGGGGCGTGATCGTTACTCTCCCAGCGATGGGATATCCGGAAAGACTCCTGAGCGCCGACGAAGCCATAGCCGGCCAGTTCAGGCCTCATTGGTCGTCGCTCCTTCGTGAAATCCTGCTGGCCACGCTCGTGGTTGTCCTGATCGGCCTATTGGCGGCGAACGACTTTCCGGTTTTGCTACTGCTTGCCCTCGTCATCGCGGTGATATCTCTCATTGCCAGGGGGCTGATCACGCGGTTCACGACTATCCACGTGATCACCAACGCTGCTTCGCAGTTGGAGACCGTGTCGAGGCTCCACGACGAGGGCAAGCTCACCAATCAGGAATTTGACGACCAGAAGAGAAAACTCTTGGAGGAGTAACTGATGGGCCACATGCAAGACGACTTCCCGCTCAACCTGTCGACTCTGTACGACCGTGGGGTCTGGCTCTATCCGGATCAAGAAATCGTGTCGGTGGAGCCCGACAGATCGATTGTGAGAACCACATACGGAGAGACCGACACTCGTCTGAGACGGCTTGCCTCGGCGATGAAGACTCTCGGCCTCGGCCAGGGTGATGTCGTGGGGACGTTTGCCTGGAACAACCGCCGCCATCACGAGATCTACTGGGCTACGGCCAACACCGGCGTCGTGTGCCACACCCTCAACATCCGGCTGTTTGCCGACCAGCTCGACTACATCATCAAACACGGCGCAGACAAGGTGATCTTCGTGGACCCCGACCTGGTCCCACTCCTTGCACCCATTGCCAAGGGCTTGGACAACGTGGAGCAATATGTAGTGATGGGCGAGAGCGCCGACCCCGCTCTGCCCGGCTCAATCGCCTATGAGGACCTGATTGCAGACGCTCCCGAACATGGCAAATGGGAGCGACTGGACGAGAGATCGCCCCTCATGTTCTGCTATTCGTCGGGTACTACCGGCGATCCCAAGGGTGTGGCGTACACCCAGCGGTCGACCTACCTACACACCATTTCCAATCTGGCCAATTACCCGATCTCTGCATCCGACAACGTGATGCCGGTGGTACCGATGTTTCACGCCTCCGCCTGGGGCTATCCGTACATGGCGGTGACCCAGGGAGCGAAGCTGACTTATCCCGGCCCGGATCTCACGCCTCAAGGTCTGGTGCCCTTGATCCAAAACGAGGAAGTGACATTCAGCGCCGGTGTTCCCACGGTTTGGACGGGAATCAAGCTCTACCTGGAAGCCAATCCAGAGATAAAGCTGTCTTCGATCAGAGCGTTCCTCTGCGGCGGCTCGGCGGTGCCCAGGGCGCTAACCGAGTGGTACTACACCGCTCAGGGCATACGCGTCGTGCAGGGCTGGGGGATGACGGAGACCAACCCGGTGGCTTCGGTGGCGACCCTGAAGCCGGAGATGGAAGATTGGGATCTCCAGCGTCAGCTCGATGTCATGGAGACCGCCGGAATGACCGTTCCCGGCCTCGAGGTGAAGATCGTCGATGAAGCGGGGGAGGAGTTGGTCCACGACGGCGTTGCCTTCGGCGAACTTCTAATCCGGGGACCCTGGATAGCGGCCGAGTACTACAACGATCCCCGGTCCAGCGAGTCATTCGTGGATGGATGGCTTCGCACTGGGGATGTTTGCTCGATCTCCCCGAGCGGCTACATCAAGATCACCGACAGGGCCAAGGATGTCATCAAGTCGGGTGGAGAGTGGATCAGCTCACTCGATCTCGAGAACCTGATCATGGGCCACCCAGGCGTGGCCGAAGCAACAGTTGTCGGTCTCAAACAAGTGGAATGGGAGGAACGCCCGGCTGCGTTTGTGGTTGCTCGAGAAGGTGTCGAGCTCACCGAGCAGGAGATCCTCGACCATCTCGAAGGAAAGGTGGCCAAATGGTGGCTGCCTGACCGTGTGGTGTTCATCGACGAGATCCCCAAGACCGGGACTGGAAAGTTCGACAAGAAAGTGGTCCGGAACGAGTACTCGGAACTGTTGATGGACTGACGCTGGAGCCGTTACTCGTGTGAGCCGGGATCAGGAATTGCGGCCACGTGGATAAGTAGGTTGGTTCTCCCCGGTCTGCGATTCGGAAGGAGTAGCAATTGGCGGATCTGCGTTTTGGCACGTTCCTCGCTCCCAACATCATGCCTGTCTATGAGGCTGTGACCGACGCCGTTGCGGATCGGCTTGGCGTTTCTACAGAGCTGATTGTTGAAACGTCGTACGAGAACTGCATCCAGGATGTGAACGATGTCTGTTTCGTGTGCAGCCTTCCTTACGTCATGTTCGAGCGAGAAGGCATCTCACCTGCCGTGCCGGTCGCCGCTCCTGTGTTGTCCGAGCCCCGGTATCAAGGCAGGCCGATCTACTTTTCGGACGTCATCGTCCATCGGGACAGCAACATCGGGTCGTTCCTCGATTTACGCGGCAGATCATGGGCCTACAACGAGCCGCTCTCGCACTCGGGCTACGGCATCACCAGATATCACCTGGTGCAGCTCGGCGAGACCAGCGGGTTCTTCGGCGAGGTGATCGAGGCTGGGTTCCACGAGACCGCGATTCGGATGGTGCAAGATCAAGAGGTGGACGGCGCGGCAATCGACTCCCAGGTTCTCGACGTCGCGATGAGGGACGACCCTGAGATGGGCGACACCATTCGAGTAGTCGAGACTCTCGGGCCGTCGACGATCCAGCCGGTGGCTGTTTCGAAGCGGATACCAAGCGATATGCGCGAAGAGATTGTTGGCGTCTTGATGGCTCTGCACACCGACGCGGAAACAAGACAGGAATTGTCTCGAGGCATGGTCGACCGATTCGTGCCGGTTGGACCGACGTCATATGACGACATCCGTCGAATGGTCGACGCATGCGAAGCGGCCGGGTTCATGGACCTGCGTTAGACGGCCAGTGGTGCGCTCTGCCCACCTGCGCCTGCGCGGTCAAGCCATCGGTAGGGGTGGCTGCCACCACGGGGGCGCATCGTCGATGGTCACCGAGTCGACCCACTTGACCCACCCGAACCCGCGCCGCCCGGGCGCCACCAGCCGCACTGGGGCCCCGTGGCCCGGGGTCAACGGCTCACCTGCGATGTGCGACGCCAGCAAGAGCCGGTCGGCTTCCTCAATCGGAAAGCGACGCCAATATCCGGTTGCCGATCGGACAAGGATGCTGCTGCCGGAACCCTCAGCTACGAAGTGACTCAGACTCGCACCCTGCCAACTCTGGACAGTGAACCAACCACCTGTGCAATCGAGAGTCGCATCTACCGAGTCGCCGAAGACCGTCAGCCCTTGACTCGAGTACTCAGTATCGAGAATTCGCACTCGAAATGATTCGGCATCGATCAGCGGAACCCGATCGTTGAGCCACTGCGTTGTTGGGAACTGGTTCGGCTCCCCTGACCCCA
>CAXMPS010000244.1:0-1199 GCA_964194995.1 uncultured Gammaproteobacteria bacterium
GATTCGCCGACTCCCTTGGCGCCGATCGGGTGATGAGGTGAAGGGGTCACGGTTTCACCCAGTTCGAATCTCGGAGTCTCCCAGGCAGTAGGGACCAGGTAATCCATGAAGCTCGACCCGAGGTGGTTGCCCGCCTCGTCAAATGTCATGGATTGCATCGATGACATGGCATAACCCTCGGCGAGCCCTCCGTGGATCTGTCCGTCGACGACCATTGGGTTAATTCTCACTCCACAGTCGTCAACAGCGACCATGCGCCGAACCTTCCATTGACCGGTTTCCGGATCCACATCCACAACGACGATGTAGCTGCCAAACGGGTAGGTCATATTCGGCGGATCGTAATAGTGGACTCCCTCCAGTCCGGCTTCCACGTCGGGTGGGGGATTGGTGTATGCGGCGAAGGCCACGTCTTGGATCGACACCGAGCTTTCGGGATCCCCCTTGACGAAGAACTTGCCGGTTTCCCACTCCAGATCGTCTTCCGATGCTTCGAGGAGGTGGGCGGCGATCTTCTTGGCTTTCTCCCTGAGCTTGCGTGAGATGATGGCCGTAGCCGCTCCCGCCACGGGAGTGCTTCTCGAGGCGTAGGTGCCTAGTCCATAGGGCGTGTTGTCGGTGTCACCCTCGACGACCTTTATGTCGCTCGACGGAATCCCCAGCTCTTCAGCGACGATCTGAGCGAAGGTCGTCTCGTGACCCTGGCCTTGGCTTTTGACGCCCAGCTTCAGGATCGCCTTTCCGGTGGGATGGACTCGCAGCTCCGCCGAATCGAACATCTTGAGTCCCACGATGTCGTAGTCCTCACCATGTCCGGCGCCGACTACCTCGGTGAAGCTGGCAATGCCGACCCCAACCAGTTTGCCCTCTTTGCGGGCCTGCTCCTTTTCGGCCTGAATCCCGTCGTATCCCACGATCCGCATCGCCTCACGGAGGGCGGCTTCGTAGTCACCCGAGTCATATACGAACCCAGTGGGTGTCGAATAAGGGAACTGCTCAGGCTGAATAAAGTTCTTCATCCTGAACTCCGCCGGGTCCATGCCGATCTCGTACGCGGCATTTTGCATGAGGCGTTCGATCAGATACGACGCTTCGGTGACCCGGAACGAGCAGCGGTACGCGACGCCACCGGGGGCCTTGTTGGTGTAGGCGCCGCGAGTGGTGACATGCGCGGCTTGATAGTCGTAGGAGCCGGTCAC
>CAXMPS010000245.1:0-4124 GCA_964194995.1 uncultured Gammaproteobacteria bacterium
GTTGCGTTTGGGTAGAGAAAGCTATCGGTGGTGATCAGGTCCACCGCTGGATGGTGAGGCCATCGGGCAAGAAGCTGTTGGAGAACACGGGAGATCGTCGACTTCCCCACTGCAACAGACCCGGCGACACCGATCACAAACGGCACCGGATTTGGTGGCGTGCCCAGGAAGGTGTCGGTGACGGTCGCCAGCTGGTGGCTCCCCTGGACGTGGAGGTTGAGCAGCCTGCTGAGCGGAAGGTAGGTGTCCTCCACCATGTCCACATCGAGCAGCACGTTGATACCCCTGATCTTGTCGATATCCGCCTGGTCGAGTGTCAAGGGCGTGTTGGCCCGAAGCAGAGCCCATTCGGTCCCGCCAAAATCGAGATAGCGCGGTGCGGTCATAGACCACCCAGGATACCGCCGGCCGAAATCTCGGAGACACCCGCCGTGCCGTGCGATACTTCACCCATGACCCGCCGGCAGGGGACGTCTCGTGGCAGGATCCACCAGACTCCTCGGAGCAGCATCAATCGCAACAGACTCCTCCCTCTCGCGCCGATAACTCACTGATGAGTGGCTTCAACGCGGCCTTGAAGGTGAAGGGCGATCCCAAACCGCTCCAGGCCCGGCTGGAGGTGGAGGACGGTCGTCTCATCATCAGCGCTGCGGACCAGAGCATTGGTGAATGGAATCTCACGGATCTCGACATCGGACGGACGCCAGAAGGGTTCCGAGTACAGGTCGAAGGCGAAGAGCTTCTTCTCGAGGTATCCGATCCCCTCGCCTTCGAGGAAGCGATAGGAACGGACGAGTCAAAAGCCAGCAAGAATCGGACCGGACGAGTCAAGAGAAAAAGCCGCAAATCCACCAAACAGTCGGGCACCAAGGACAAGAGCAGACCGGACGGGCGAACCACAAAACAGGCGAGGGCCAAGACCAAGAGCAGATCGACCGGCCAAGCCACGAAACAAGCGGACACTCAAACCGAAAGTACGCCCGATGGTCGAGCCAAACGCACGTCGGCCGCGCTCCTGGCGAGCGTCGACAAAGGACTCGACCGGGCGGAGAAGTCCTGGGGCTCTCTCTTGCCCGAATGGGTGTTTACCCGGGGGACGGCGGGTTTCATCGGAGCAGGACTTCTGGTGATGCTGCTACTCCCCGGCATTTTCTCGACAATTCTCCTTATCGGGGGTTTCCTACTCCTCGTGCTCGGAGCGGTTGTCTATACCGATAGCACGCTCGCAGCCCGGATACTGCCGGGACGAGCAACAGCTGCACATGTCTTGATAGTGGGTGTCGGAATCCTTGTCTTCGGATTCCTATTGGCGCTTCTGGCGAACTAGAGAAATCGCCCCCGGAAGGGCGATTCAGATCTAGCGGCGTACAGGGTGGTTACACCAGTTCGATGATGGCCCCTTCGGTGCCGTCGCCGCGACGGGGACCGAGCTTGGTGATACGGGTGTAGCCGCCGGGACGATCCTCGTACCGGGGGGCAACCTCGTCGAACAATGCAACCACGGCATCGCGATTGGTGATCGTCTTCATCACGATCCTCTTTGAGTGCAGGTCGCCTCTCCGGGCCTTGGTGATCAGCTTCTCCGCCAGCGGACGCACTGCCTTCGCCTTGGCGTGGGTGGTCGTCACCTTCTCGTAGATGAAGAGGTCACTAGCCAGGTTGGCCATGATCTGCTTGCTGTGGGACGGCGAGCCTCCAAAGCGGGGTCCCTTCTTGGGTCGTGGCATCAGATTCCGCCGCCGCCTCCGCCGGAGCCGGCGTCGGCAAGGCTGAGACCCAGTTCATCCAGCTTGGCTGTCACCTCTTCGAGGCTCTTTTGGCCGAAGTTGGTGATATTGAGGAGATCATCCGATGTCCGCTCAACCAGCTCACCGACGGTTTTGACCTGAGCACGACGCAGGCAATTGCGGGGACGCTCCGAGAGATCAAGGGCTTCGATGGGCAGTTCGAGGTCGGGCGACCCCGAGATCTCAGGCAGAATCTCCCCGAGCTCGAGACCCTGGCCTTCGCCGATATCGGCGAAGAGACCCATCAGCTCGCGCAGAGTCTTGCCGGCCGATGACACGGCCTCACTGGGGTCGATGGCGCCGTTGGTCTCGATGTCTAGCACCAGACGGTCGAAGTTGGTCATCTGACCGACCTGGGTGTTCTCGACCTTGTAAGAGACCTTCCGGACCGGGGAGAAGATCGAGTCAACCGGAATAACGCCGATGGTCGAGCTTCCGCCCTTGTTGCCGTCTGCGGTGCGGTATCCGACGCCTGGAGCAACTGTCATCTCCATCTCGAAACGGCCAGAGGCCGACAAAGTGGCGATGTGGGCTTTCGGGTTGACGATCTCAACGCCGGCGGGGAGTTTGAGGTCCCCGGCCCTGACGTCTCCGGCACCCTTGGCCGACAGGTAGAGGATCTGGGGTTCGAAGTCATCCATCCGGAGGACGATCCGCTTGATGTTGAGGATGATGTCTACGACGTCCTCGACGACACCCTTGATGGTGGTGAACTCATGCTCGACACCTTCGATCTGGATCGAGGTGATGGCAGCTCCAGGAATACGAGAAAGAAGGGTGCGACGCATGGTGTTCCCAAGCGTGTACCCGAAGCCAGGTTCTAGAGGCTCGACTACTACCTTCGATCTCGTTGCGGAGAGGGATTCCTCTTCGATTTGGGGGCGCTGGACAATCAACAATTGGGTTACCTCACTTCGAGTAGAGCTCGACGATCAACTGTTCGTTGATGGCGGTGTCGATCTGATCCCTACGGGGATGATCGCCGACCACCACCTCCCGCTCGCCGAGGTCTACCGAGAGCCAGGCCGGAGCCTCGCGTCCCTGGGTGTCGACGGCGTGCTGGATGACGATGGCGTCCCTGCTCTTTTCCTTGATACTTACTACGTCTCCGGGCTTGACCTGATAGGACGGGATGTCCACCTTCTTGCCATTGACCTGGAAATGACCGTGATTCACGAGCTGGCGGGCCTGGGGACGGGTGGCGGCGAGGCCAGAGCGCCAGACGACATTGTCGAGACGTTGCTCGAGTAGCTCGAGCAGGGTGTCGCCGGTGATCCCGGAGCGCCGCGCGGCCTCCCGGTAGTAGCGACGGAACTGCTTCTCGAGTACGCCGTACATGGTGCGCAATTTCTGCTTCTCGCGCAGCTGGATCATGTAGTCGCTCTCACGGATCCGCCCACGGCCGTGCTCGCCAGGGGGATAAGGGCGACGATCGACGGGGCATCTCTTTGATTGGCACAATGGTGTGCGTGCCCGACGGCACGCCTTGTGACGGGGTCCTGTGTAACGAGCCATATCAACCTCTCCGACGCTTCTTGAGGCGGCAACCGTTGTGAGGGATAGGCGTCACATCGCGAATCCAGGTGACTTCCAAACCCATGTTCTGCAAGGTCCGGACCGCGGTGTCGCGACCGGAGCCTGTGCCGCTCACGATGACGTCGATCTTTCGGATCCCGTGCTCGCCGGCCCTGCGGGCCGCCTCTTCGGCCGCTACCTGCGCTGCGTAGGGAGTCGACTTCCGCGAACCTTTGTAGCCAACCGACCCGCCCGACGTCCACGCAATCGTGGCTCCGGTCTGGTCGGTGATATTGATGATCGTGTTGTTGAAACTTGCCTTGATATGGGCCTGACCGTGCGAGATGTTCTTTCGCTCGCGGCGACGTACCCGTTTTGTGCCTTGCTGATCTGTCACTGTTTACCTACTTCGTGACTTTCTTCTTGCCGGCGATGGCAACGCGACGACCCTTGCGGGTGCGGGCGTTGGTATGGGTGCGCTGACCCCTGACAGGCAATCCCCGACGGTGGCGGATTCCCTGATAGCTGCCGATCTCGATCTTTCGCTTGATGTTCTGCTGGACTTCCCGTCGGAGGTCACCTTCAACCTCGTAGTTCGCCTCGATGAATCGCCGGATCCTGGACACCTCGTCGTCAGTCAGCTGACGAACACGCGTGTCCATGTCGACGCCCGTTTCGGCGCAGATCTGATGGGATCGGGTCAGCCCGATGCCATAGATGTAAGTGAGACCCACTTCGAGTCTCTTGTCTCTGGGGAGGTCTACTCCTGAAATACGAGCCATATGAACTAGTCGCCTCTCAGCCTTGACGCTGCTTGTGACG
>CAXMPS010000246.1:0-5217 GCA_964194995.1 uncultured Gammaproteobacteria bacterium
ATCCCGTCGTGACAAGGACTTAGACGCACGTACTCGATAACCGACCACGCACCAGCGAGAGATCGGCCCGACTTCGCTGAATCGGATCCATCTCCTCAGCGCGACGAGTCGGCCCGATCGTTGAATCAGAGCGTCGAGATCAACTCTCAACTCCGGGTCGGCTTGGCTGAGATCGGCAGTAGTACCCCGCACATAGCGGTATTTACGGTCTAGCCGAGGGGCTGCTGGGGTGACATCCGCCGTCCTCGGCGTATTAGAGCGCGACCTCCCAACGCGAACGGTATCGCAAGTATCAGGAGGACCACGGCCCTTACCCGCATCCACGACGTCGTCTCTTCGCTCATGTCAGTGAGGTACGCCACTCCAAATGCGTAGATCGTGTTGATGACCGCCGCCCCAAACGGGACAACCAGAAGCCACCCGATCACCGCGACTGCAGGCGACTGTCTTTTTGTCAAGGATGGATCTGACGGAAGTGATACTTGGCTCATCTCGTCATCCCACCGGAGAACTCCCGTTTCGTCCATCGGGGTTTACCCCTACCCGCAACACAACGGCAGTTATGGGCGGCTGACCTGGACTTTTTGCAATGCGTGCTCGCTGTGACCTTGCAACCATTTTTCCTTCCCATGGCCCAAAGGAGTTGGACCGGGGGCTCCCAGGACCTGACCGCATCGAGGGCTGGAGCGCGTCGAGTCAACCGGTGTAGGGTGCGCGGGCCTACAGAGGAGGGCGCGAATGGGCGAGCAAGCGGCGCTGACCGGACCCGATTTGGGTAGTGACGGCGTGTCCGTTGTCGAGGTCGCTGACGGCGAGATGATACTGGGCCATGCCGACGACAAGCCTGTCGTGCTGGCCCGCATCGGAGGCGACGTGTTCGCAGTCAGCGGTCGCTGCACCCACTACGGAGGCCCCGTCGGCAGAGGTCTCTTCGACGGTGAGCTGGTGAGTTGTCCATGGCACCATGCCGCCTTCGACGTGCGTACAGGGAGAGCCGCGCGGGCTCCGGCCCTCAATCCATTGCCCCGTTTCGAGGTCGAGGAGCGTGACGGGCGTCTCTACGTCGGAGAGCAGATCGAATACGAATGGAGCCCGCCCGCGATCGAAGAACCGCCCGATTCGGTTGTGGTGGTTGGCGCGGGCGCAGCCGCCTCATCTGCAGTGGAGAGGCTGCGCGACGAGGGCTACGTTGGGCCGGTAACGATGATCGGCGTCGAGGAGACCGTTCCCACCGATCGTCCCAACCTTTCCAAAGACTACCTCGCCGGTACCGCCCCAGAGGAGTGGATGCCGCTGCGGTCGGAGAGCTTCTACGAGGACCTGGGCATCACTCTCCGGCTCGGCACGTCGGTAACGGCCATCGATCGCGAGCGGCGGATGATCACGCTTGACGATGGGTCGGACCTCTCGTACGGCGACTTGCTGTTGGCCCCGGGAGCCGACCCGATCCAGCTCCCTCTCCCAGGGGCCGACCTCCCGCATGTCCACAAGCTGCGGACACTCGCCAACAGCCGAGCCATCATCTCCGGAGCCGAGATTGCATCCTCGGCCGTGGTGCTCGGGGCGAGTTTCATCGGACTGGAGGTGGCCGCATCGCTGCGGAACCGCGACATCGAAGTTCACGTTGTCGCCCCCGAAGACGTGCCGATGGCCCGGGTCCTCGGAATCGACGTCGGGCGGTTCATCCAGGCCCTTCACGAGAATCACGGGGTCGAGTTCCACCTCGGGCACGTCGCTACGAGGATCGAGGCCGACCACGTCCTGCTAGACGACAGCACCTCAATCGCCGCCGACCTGGTCGTCATGGGAGTCGGGGTCCGACCCGCTACTGCGTTGGCGGAAGCCGCCGGCCTCGAGCTGGACAACGGGATCGTCGTCGATGAGCAACTCCGCACCAGCGATCCACACATCTGGGCGGCAGGTGACGCAGTCGACTACCCAGATCGCCGACTGGGCAGACCTATCAGAGTCGAACATTGGGTTGTGGCCCAGCGCCACGGCCAGGTGGCGGCCCAAAACATCCTCGGGCGCAACGTCCCGTTCCAAGATGCCCCCTTCTTCTGGAGCCAGCACTACGACATACGCATCAACTACGTCGGCCATGCTGAACGGTGGGACGGGTACGAGGTCACAGGATCGATCGAAGATGGAGACGCACTGATTGCCTACCGCGAGGAAGGCGAGATAACCGCAGTCGCCACCATTGGCCGCGACGTCGACAGTCTGCGCGCCCAGGCGGCAATGGAACGAGGCGACACCGACGCCCTGGAAAGGATGCTCTGAGCATGCCATTTCTAGAGGGAACTACACGTGCAGGCAAAGCTCCCACCCGCACACAACGGCACATATGGGCGGCTTGACACGGGGGGCATGCTGACCGGTGTCACGCGAGCGCGGTGCCGGTCCTGGACAGCCCTAACACCACATATTTCTTCCTCGGACATTCTTCCTCGGAAATGCGCCTACCCACCATCCAGACGCCAAAGGCTAGGAGAACACAGCTGCATGGTCGCGACCTCCCCGCCGGTAGGGTCCACACAGTGGTGCAACTCCCTCAAGGAACGGTCACTTACCTGTTCACCGATGTTCAAGGCAGCACGAGGCTCTGGGAGGAATTCCCCGATGTGATGATGCGTGCCCTTGGTCAGCACGACTACGTCATCGATCAGGCGGTCGACGCCAACCATGGATTCTCGGTGAAACCTCGCGGTGAGGGAGATAGCCGCTTCCTGGTCTTTCAAGATGCCGCCGACGGGGTTAGTGCTGCCAAGGACATCCAGCTCGGACTGGTTGAGGTCGTGTGGCCAACATCCACACCCGTGTTGGTACGTATCGCCCTGCACACGGGTGTGGCTGATTTGAAGTCGGGCGATTACTACGGATCACCAGTCAATCGCGCTGCTCGCCTCAGATCTTTGGCTCACGGCGGTCAGACCGTCGTTTCGGCAGCAACCAGTGAGTTGGTTAAGGACTCGCTGCCGTCGGGAGTGACACTCCGAGACTTGGGCCAACATGGGTTGAAGGACCTGACTCGGCCGGAACACGTCTTCCAGGTCGACATCGAGGGCCTTGCCAACACATTCCCTCCCCTCAAGTCGCTCGAAACGACGCCGAACAATCTGCCAATACAACTCACCGAATTCGTTGGCCGGGAAGGCGAGATCGAAGACCTCGAATTGGCCTTGCAGGAGTCGCGGCTCGTCACAATCCTGGCGCCGGGTGGCGCCGGGAAGACCAGACTTGCTATTCAGGTCGCAGCCGATCTCACAGGTGACTTCCCCGATGGGGTGTTCTTCGTCGATCTGGCTCCTGTCGCCTCTGTCTCTGAGATCCCTCAAACCATCTTCGAGTCGGTCGGTGTGCCCATAGCCAGTGGTGACGAAATGCGTCCCCAACTCCTCTCATATCTGGCCAATAAGAAACAGCTCCTGGTCATGGACAACTTTGAGCATCTCCTCGATGGCGCCGAATTCGTATCCGAGATCCTCACCTCAGCTCCTGAGGTCAAGATCATCGCGACGTCAAGGGCAAGGCTTCGTATTACCGGCGAGTCGGTGCTGGTGCTGTTGGGTCTGGAGTCAGATTGGGAGAATCTCGACGAGGCCGTCGAGAAGAGCTCAGTGCAACTCTTCCTCGACGCCGCCCGAAGGGCCAACCGATCGTTCACGCTGTCCGAATCTGACTTCGAGCCGCTCGGCCACATCATCGAACTCGTTGAAGGTATGCCGCTCGGGATTCTCCTCGCCGCCGCTTGGGTCGACACACTCGGAGTCGCGGAGATCGCAAGCGAGATCACCAGGAGCCTCGACTTCCTGGAGAGCGACCGTGCCGACGCACCGGACCGACACAGAAGTATGCGAGCGGTCTTCGAATACTCACTCTCATTGCTCGGCGACGAGGAGCGTCGGATGTTCTCGGCGCTGTCGATCTTCCGCGGCGGGTTCACTCGCGACGCCGCCGAACAGGTTGCCGCGACGTCGCTCCGGAACCTTGCCAACCTCGCCAACAAGTCGTTGCTGTCGGCTGACCGCGACACGGGGCGTTACTCGATACACGAGCTGTTGCGCCAATACGCCGAAGAGCTTCTCATGGATGACGAGTCGCTTAATCAATCGCTACACGAGCCGACTGCAGCGGCTTACGTCGATTACTTCTCTGGGCTGGGCGCGGAATCGGAGGAAATGATCCTCACTGGCAGTCAGCAGCGTGCCCTCGCCATTCTCGAAGAAGACATCGAAAACGTCAGGTCGGCGTGGCGCCAGAGCATCAAACGGGGCGACGTCGTTGCCGTGCGCCGCTTCGTGATTGGCTTGTGGTTCCTACACGAAGTGCGCGGCTGGCATCAAGCTGCCCGGGCACTTTTTGACGAGGCTTTGGAGACGATTCCGGAGGGATCCCCAGATGAAGGGACCGTGGTAGCCCGAGAAGCCGTCGCAGCAGCGCAGGGAAAGTTCATCGCCTATCTGGGCAGCCCGGTAGAAGGCGCTGAAATGTCGGAGCAGGCCGCCGATAGGCTTTCGCGAACATCCGATCGGTATGCCCAGCTGATGGCGTTGGAGGCTCGATGCGACGGGCTTGCGTATCTTGGCGATTGGGAAGAGATACGCGCAGTCGCCATCAAGGCGATCTACATTGCCGACGAAAACGACGCCAAGTGGTGGCGAGCCGGGATGCCTAACTGGCTCGGAATTGCCGAAGCGCAACTTGGCAACGTGGAACCGGCTCTCGCGGCGGTAGCAGATGGGAATCAGCGGCTCACCGAAATTGGAGACGAATTCTTTATTGCCTGGAACGTCATGGTCAGGGCGACAATGGAGGCGATGGCCGGCCAACTCGATGAGGCGGCCGAGTCCAACAACCAACTCGTCGAGCTGTCGCGTGGGCTCGGGTTCCAGCGGACCCTTCAGTTCGGTCTTCAGGGACTTGGCGATGTGAAGTTGGCGGCGGGTGATCTACCCGCAGCTCAGGACGCCTTCCTGGAGTGCCTGGAGGCCTCCGAGAAGATGGGAGCGGTCGTCGAGATTGCAGGGATGGTGGTCAGGATTGCCAACGTCAGGGCAGGCATGGGGCTGATCGAGAATGCGGTTGAGCTTCTGGCATGTGTTCTCGTCGATCCCGTAGCCGAACAAAAGATGATCAACGGGACGGAGACGATCCGAGAGCTCGCAGATAAGTCCCTCCCGCCTCTCCAGGAGAGTTTGGAGACCGAAGCCTTCG
>CAXMPS010000247.1:0-1161 GCA_964194995.1 uncultured Gammaproteobacteria bacterium
CGACGACCGATCCTCAAACCAGTCTCCGTCGGGATCAGCCAGAAACCGGTGCCACCACTTCGATGCGGTGGCTCGTGACACGTTCAACTGTCGGGCAATCTCAGCCAGTGTCCACCCGCCGTGACGACGTCGAACGATCTCTTGTCGTGCCCACACCGTAAGTCGAGCGTTACGGTGCATGACGAGCCTCCTCGTAGCTGGCGGTCGTTTCCCAACCACCACCATGCCACCAGGAGGCTCAACCCTCGACACCGTCAACAACGTAGGTGGTCAATACAGCTAGCGCATGTCCGGCAATATGGGCGGCACCTGGGCGCGCCCACACGAAGCTGAGGGTCTACCGTCAAGACGGTCCGTTCGACAAAGCTCGGACTCAGACAAAACAGTCTCCAATGAACCCGGAGCGGTTCAGTGGGGACTATCGAACCGGAACGGAGGTTCCTGCATGTCTCGATCAATCAAGCTGCTGCTTGCGATGTCGCTCGTTGCGGTGGTGCTCATCCCCGCTGCCGCGGTCGCATCCCACCAGTTCACAGACGTCCCAACTGGCAACATCTTCCACGACGACGTCTCCTGGCTCTCCGACAACGACATCACCAAGGGTTGCAACCCGCCGGCAAATGACAACTACTGCCCCGACGACCACGTGACCCGCCAGCAACTGGCGGCCTTCTTGCATCGCCTTGGAAATCGCGTGACGTCGCTGACCTGGGTCGCCGAACGCGCCGAGGGCAGCTCGTTCGACGACGCCCCCATCGCGCTTATCTCATTCGGAGTCGACGCTCCGTCCGATGGAGGGCTTCTCGCGGCCACCGCCTCGGGAACGTTCTTCGATAAGGGATCAGGCGCAACTGACGGCATCGCCTGGATCGAGTTCGACGGCAACGGAGCGTGCAGCGGATGGGACGACAAGACCATTCCCAACGGTTCGTTCAGCTGGGACGCCGACGGCTCACAGAGCAATGCCGGGATGGCGACCGTCGGAACGGCCGCCGTTACCACAGGCAACCACACGATCGACGTTTGCGGCAAGCACTTCGGGTCGCTCTTCGACTTCCATGGCAAGGCGGTCGCTACCTGGACGCCCGCGGCTCCCTGAGGCGCCTGCGCTCGCTCGGCGTCGGAAGGCTTCCAGTCGGGGCCCCTCCAACAGCTTTGTTA
>CAXMPS010000248.1:0-1708 GCA_964194995.1 uncultured Gammaproteobacteria bacterium
CGGCACATATGCGCTACCTGGCCTGCTGAAGCGCACCGCCGATAATGCCGTTGCGATCCGAGGGACGGCGCAGCGGCCGTGCTTCTGCAATCGGTCTGAATGCGCGTCGTTTTCTTGAATGTTTTCTTGGTCGAGCCCCGCTTTCCGGCCTTCGGAGGGTCGTTACGTGCCAACGGCTGAAGGGGGTGTAACTCGCACCCCCCTTGCTGTGTAACACAAACGGGGGTCTAGAACCCTTGTGCCATAAGGGTTCTCGGGGATGCTGCGATATCTGGGGGTCAAGAGGTCGCCGGTTCGAATCCGGCCGCCCGACGGCGAGAACCCTTGCGCTACAAGGGTTCTCACGTTGGACGAGCTCAACGACGCCGAGAATATCGCTCGGACCGGGTGATCGGTGTGCTCGTTTGTGTCGTAGGTGTCTGTTCGTCGCCATCCCGGGCTTGAGCAGCGCCGACTCGCTTGAGGCGACAGCGACGTGGCTGTCAGTTGAGCACTCGGTCTGTAGCGTCTCGAGCCCAGTCGACCCTGTATAGGCGGGCTGGTCCGGCTCGCGAAATCCGTCGCTGGCGATTTGGTCGATCACGACAGAAGCACCAATATGAAAGCAGATGTTGGGGATGGTGTGCTGGGGGAAGCCAAACAAGGCCAGACAAGGGAGGAAAGGCATGCAGCTTACCGCGCATTCGCGCCCGTTTTTGAGAAGGAGCTTCGTAGTACTGGTCGCCGTCACGCTGCTGATGACGATCGCCGTACCGGTTGGTGCAGAACCCGAACCGTCGGGATTCCTGACCGACCAGGACCCGTTCATCACGCTAGATCCTGGTCTTCCCGGCGGAGCGTCAGTCCTGGCCATCTTGTCTGTCAACGATGAGGTAGACGACGTCGTGTTCGAGGGTATCCCCGATGGCATCGGGCTGCGCCCCGGGCCGGACAAGCACACCGTCGAGGCCTTCGTCGTCCACGAGCAGACCACGGTGGCCTTCTTTGGCAGTAGGGATTTCCAGGACGCCTCGGTGACGTCCTGGGTCTTGAGCACGAAGAGCGGGCCGGGGCGGCTGGCCTCTGTCTTGGCGGCCGACGAGCCGATTGGGCCTGAGGAGGGTTTCTTGCGGTTCTGTTCGGCGTCGATGGCGGGTCCTAACGAGGGCCTGTCTACCTACATGTTCTTCACCGGCGAAGAAACGAACGACGATGGTCTCACCGTTCCGGCCGGAGCAACTTACGGCGCCGATACCTTTCCAGGAGACGGAACGCGACAGGGCGGATATAGCGTGGTGCTCGACACGGATACGGGTGATTTCACCCAAGTCGAGGGCATGGGCAGGCTCAACCACGAGAACACGATCGTGGTCCCTGGTGGGTGGGACGACATCGCCCTGCTGACCACCGACGACACCTTCAACGCGCCCTCCGCCCAGCTCTACCTGTATCTGGCAGCAACCGAGGACGACATCTTCACCGACGGCGGCAGTCTGTACGCGTTCCGCGTCACCGCGGCCAACGGTGTACCGCTCACTGACCCGACGGACCCATTCAACGGTGCCAACGACTACCTGGATCTGGGTGTCGGGGACGACTTCGCTGGAGAGTTTATCTTGGTGCCGGAGGGTGTGGCCAAGGGCACGAACGGCCAGCTCCCCCAGGATGAACTGGAGAACTGGTCGAACGACAACAACGTGTTTCAGGCAATCCGTCTCGAGGACCTCGC
>CAXMPS010000249.1:0-1430 GCA_964194995.1 uncultured Gammaproteobacteria bacterium
CTGAGAGGGTGGACTGAGGCGTTCAGGCTTGTGGTGCGGCTATGATCGCCGCGCTCGCCTCTGGCATCGGGGCGGGGGTTGTGGTTTCGCTGCAGAGACTGTCCCTGCTGTATGTGAGCCTGGGCGACGGGCGAGCAGGCGCGAGTTGAAGCCAGGAGAGGTCGCCATGATGGTGGTGGGAATGTTCTTTGTCCCACGGGTTGCCGCGGGCTACGGCGCGGAACGGAGCAGGGGGCAATCGTGGTGCTGATTCTCCTCATCGTCGCGCTACTCCTCGGCTCCCCCAAGGATTGCCCCGTCGTCGGGCCGGTTGAGTTCACAGACACTTTCGGTCTGGAGACGAAGGACCGCATCCACCAGGGCCAAGACCTTTATGCGGAGCGCGGGTACCCCGTCGTCGCGGTTGAGGCAGGGCGCGTCGAATTCAACACCCACCCGAAGAGCGGCAACAGGGTGAAGCTCACCACAGAGGAGGGGCGAGTCTTCAGTTACGCTCACCTCGATCGCTTCCCAGAGTGGCTGGTAGATGGGGCCGAGGTCGCCGCGAGCGGAATTGTCGGCTATGTCGGAAACTCGGGGAACGCCCAATGCTGCTCCCCGCATCTTCACTTCTCACAGACTGAGCAGGGCGAGTTCGTCAACCCCTGGCCGTGGCTGGTGGAAGCTTGCGACAAAGAAGCCGAGGACCCCGAGACCAGATTGCAGGCTGAGGTCGTGAAGTGAACGTTTGTACCTCGCCGAGTCTCTGCAGGGGCCCACGGAGGCTGTCACTCCGAACTCCGCACCATGTTGTGCATAGCAAGCAATATGGGCCGCCCGACGACTGACACTTCAGCTAGCGCATATGTGCCGATATGGGCCGGGTGTGCGCAGGTCATTTCGATCGGGCGAGCGAGACGAGGCCAGTCGTGTGTATGGGTTCAATCGGGCGGTACCTAGTCGAGGAGGGTGAGGCTCCATACGAAGATGCTGACGATGAGCCACGCCGAGGCACCGACGAAGGCACCGAAGCGAGCGGACCGGTTGGTGGCGGCAATACCGGCAACCCCGACCAGGACGCCGATCCAAGCGACAAGAGCGAGTGTCGTAACAAGGTCAGGCGGCCTGAGCAACGTGCTCTCATAGTCACGATTCCCGGCGACTGCACCTGTCAGGTCCGAATCCAACTCATGGAATCCCAACCAAGCGAAGAGAACGATGGCCGCAGCCCCCGAGACCGAGGTCATCGCCACTGGCCACCGGGGCGGTCGCTCCACTGTGTGGTCCGACTCGTCGAAGGCGGTCGGGTCCGAGGCGGCTGCCTCTTCGGCCTGCTGCCACAGCTCCTTGTGCGATAGGTGCGAGTGGGTTCTGCGGAGCTGTTCATACTCCAGCTGGACCTGGGTAAAGGCTCGATCACGTCTCATCGAACACCATCCCGTCCCTCGACT
>CAXMPS010000250.1:0-1437 GCA_964194995.1 uncultured Gammaproteobacteria bacterium
GAGGATCTTTGTCAACGATGGATTCACCGTTGGACAGCGGTACCTCTACTCGATGGGTGCGCTGGGGTTTTTTGCAATCATCTACCTGGCGATCATCGTGGCGATTGTTCTGCTGGTCCCCTAACGACGGTCGGTTCGAAAGCAGCAACATGACGGGAGACCAGGAGAAATGAAGGCTCTGATCAATCGAGGCGACGGTGCGGCGGCGGTCGATCTGGCAGAAGTACCCAACCCCGAGGCGACTCCTTCCGAAGCTGTTGTCCAAGTCAGAGCGGTGGCTGTGAACAGAGGCGAGCTTCGCCTTTTGGCCATGCGTCCCCACGGTTGGCGACCTGGTCAGGATGTGGCAGGTGTGGTCGTTTCCGCCGCGGCCGACGGGTCGGGTCCTGGAGAGGGAACCCGTGTCGTTGCCTGGCCGGAACAAGAGGGCTGGGCCGAGCATGTAGTTGTTCCCAGTTCGCATCTCGCTTCGCTGCTACCCGAGGTGAGCTTCGCTCAGGGAGCGACGCTGCCTATCGCCGCGATGACCGCACTCCGGGTACTTCGTCTTGGCGGCGACCTTTCGGGCCAGACGGTGCTCGTAACCGGAGCTGCTGGTGGTGTTGGTCGGTTTGCCGTTGAGCTTGCAGCAGAAGCGGGAGCCGAAGTGACCGGTGTCACGGCCAGCCCCGATCGCGCGGCCGGGCTGGAGGCATTGGGAGCGGCTGCGATTGTCCATGACATCGACGCCGCCGCCGGCACCTTCGATCTGATTCTCGAATCGGTAGGTGGTGCCTCGCTGGAAGCGGCGATAGACCTTGTTGCGCCTGGTGGAACCATTGCCGTCTATGGCAACTCCTCGAACACGTCTGCCGAAGTCTCGTTTGGCGACTTTCGAGGTCGGGCGGGAGCGCGGCTCGTTGCCTTTTTTGTCTACGAAAGTGGTGAACCACCCACCTTCGGTGAAGACCTGAAGCTTCTCGCCGACATGGTCGCCGACGGTTCGCTGAATCCTCAGATTGGATTGGAAGCACCCTGGACCGAGGCCAACACCGTCTTCGCTGCCCTGGCTTCACGGGAGGTCAATGGCAAAGCGGTGCTGTTAGTCGATTGACCGGCTATTCGACCGCCAGCGGAGCCAGAGCGTCCATGTCGGTCACAACGTCGATCACAACGGGCCGGTCGGCGGACAGTGCCCGATCGAACGCTGGGGCCAGTTCCGAAGGCTTCTCCACCCGAATCCCCAGTGCTCCGATGTCCTCCGCGAGACGGGCGAAGTCGACATCGGTGAACACCCACATTTCCTTGGCCTTCTCAGTCTGTTTCCCGCCGTAAACCCGATCGAAACCACGTTTGGACTGGTTACCGGAGTGGTTGTTGTTGACCACAGTGATGCTGTTGATGCCCCATCGCACCGCGGTCTCGATTTCGGCGACGTGATACCAGAGCCCGGAGTCG
>CAXMPS010000251.1:0-3738 GCA_964194995.1 uncultured Gammaproteobacteria bacterium
GACTTCGACGAGTTTCGCGAACTCGTCGATCGGATGACAGGACTCGATAATCAGGGCTAAGGTCGCCCTCGATCACACACAGATCCCGGAATCGGGGCGGGCTACTTGGTGCGATCATCTTTTGGAATCAGGAGGAAACCAAACATGAAATCAAGAGCCTTTTGGGCACTAATTGCGACCCTTGCTCTAGTAGTCGCGGCTTGTGGCGATGGGGATTCGGCTGAGACGACCGCAGCTCCAGCCACCACCGAGGCTCCGGCCGCCGGTACGACGACCGAGGCCCCCGCAGCAACTACTACGACGATAGATCCGAAGGCTGACTGGCCTGAATCGATCGTCTTCGGATTTGTACCAAGCCAGGAACAGGAACAACTGTCGGACGACATCCAGCCTTTCGTTGATGTGCTCACAGAAGCGCTTGGCATCGAGGTCGTGGGTGTGGTCACCACCGACTACACCGGCTTGGTAACAGCGATGGGTACTGGCCAAGCCGACTTCGGCGCATTCGGGCCTATGGGCTACGTCTTGGCAGAACAGCAGTTCGACAACCTGGAGGTGTTGATCCAGTCGATCCGGCGAGGAGCCGCTTCATACCACGGCCAGTGGTTCACCAATGATGCCAGCCTCTGTGACGGCGATGCCGCACCGGGGGCCTTCGAGAACGAGCCAATTGGCGACCCCAATGCGACGCCAGTGCTGAACGCTCCCACCGATGTAATCGCCCAGCAGACGGGATATGACTACCCCGAAGGCGAGCCGGTCCGCACTGAGGGCGTCTCCGAGGGATACGCATGTGAAGGCGTGGAGTTCACAGACCTCATAGGCAAGACGATCGCCTGGGGAACTGAAACGTCCACTTCCGGATACATTTACCCGTCATTGCAGCTGATCAATGCTGGTCTCGACATCGATACCGACATCACAGGGTTCTTCTCGGGTGGGCACGATGCTTCCGTACTTGCCGTGTACAACGGTGATGCCGACGTTGGCGTATCCTTCGACGACGCCCGTGGCATCATCGAGGAGACCAACGCCGATGTGGGCGAGAAGGTGATCGTGTTCAACCTCACCGACGAGATCCCCAATGACGTAGTGGCCGTGCGCGGCGAGCTTCCGGATTCGCTCAAGGCAGCCGTATACGTCGCCATCGAGACCTATCTGGCAACAGACGAAGGTAAGGCCGTTTTCGACGAGATCTACGAGTGGACCGACATCCAGCCGGCGAACGACGCCGACTACGATGTGGTTCGCGATGCTGCTGTGAAGCTCGGGATTACCGAGCCGTAGGTCGGTGACGCCGACTCACGACGGGAGCCGGGCCGACCATGATCGAGTTTCGCAATGCCTCGGTTATCTATCGGGGCGGTGTCAAGGCGCTCCAGAACATCGACCTCACAATCGGCGACGGCGAGTTCGTGGTCATCGTTGGTCTGTCAGGAGCAGGCAAATCAACATTGCTGCGGGCCCTCAATGGTCTTGTCCCCGTCACCGAAGGCTCGATCAAGATCGACGGAAGGGAAGTGGTCGGAGCGTCATCCCGCGAACTCCGGGAGATCCGATCCGAAATCGGGATGATCTTCCAAACGTTCAATCTGGTACTTCGAACATCCGTCCTCAACAACGTACTCATGGGGCGTCTGTCAAAGGTCCCGCTGTGGCGATCGACGCTAGGGATTTGGCCTGACGAACACAAGGAGATCGCCTTCCAGTCGTTAGAGCGCGTCGGAATTGTGGAAAAGACCTACGTCCGTGCCTCCGATCTGTCGGGTGGGCAGCAACAAAGGGTCGGCATCGCTCGAGGCCTAGCCCAGGAACCAAAGGTGCTCCTAGCCGACGAGCCTGTCGCCAGTCTCGACCCGGTGACATCTCATGTGGTTATGAGGGACCTCCAGCGGATCAACCAGGAAATGGGCATCACTACGCTCATCAACCTCCACTTCCTAGACCTGGCCCGTGCATACGGCGAGCGCATGATCGGGCTACGAGAGGGAAAACTGATCTACGACGGCAACATCGCGGACGTCGACGACCGCACGTTCCGCGAAATCTACGGAAGGGCGATCACTCCCGACGACATCAAGGAGTCACAACAGTGAGCGCCGAGGCGCAGAGCACACGGCCAGCGCCACCCAAGAAGTCTGTCAAGCCATACCTCATCACGATCGCGATCATCGGCTTCACGATCTTCGCCGCTCAGCAGGTCGGCTTCTCAATTGCCGAACTCGGTTCCAACCTGGCCAACGCCCGAGAGTTCCTCGCCAAATTCTGGCCACCCGACTGGGAATGGGCCCGGGAAGAGGTGCCAGGTCCGCTCATCGAAACCTTCCAGATCGCCATCCTCGCCGCCATCATCGGCTGTCTGGTGGCCCTACCGATGGCCTTCTGGGCGTCTCGTTTGACCTCCCCAAACCGTTGGTTCTACTACATCGTCAAGTCCTTTCTGAACGTCATCAGGACGATCCCCGACATCTTCTGGGCGATGCTCTTCGTGGTCGCAGTCGGCTTCGGGGCATTCGCCGGCACGCTGGCCCTCATCATTTTCTCACTATCGATCATGGGGAAGCTCCTGTCGGAAACGATCGATTCCGTCGACCCCGGCCCCCTCGAGGCGGCCAAAGCGAGTGGGGCACGTCACACGCCTGCGGTGCGCTCCTCGGTGATGCCCCAAGTCTTACCCAACTACGTGGCCTACGGGTTGTACATCTTCGAACTCGACATCCGGGCCTCCACCGTGCTCGGCATCGTCGGGGCCGGCGGCATCGGCCGACTCCTGGAGGCCCAGCGTGCATTCTTTCGTTTCGACCGGATCATGGCCGTCGTGATCATCATCTTCATCGTCGTCTTCGCCATTGAACAGGTGAGCGTCTACGTCCGGCGGAGGCTGGTGTGACCGACACGATCGAGACACTCGAACTTCCGCCACAAAAGCGGCCAGAACCCCCGAAAGGAGGAAGAAGAACCCGTCTCATCGTCGCGATCGCCCTGATCGTCCCGGCCATTTGGTCGGCGCTAGGGCTAGACATTTCCATCGAGAGACTCCTCAGTGCGCCGGCCGACATGTGGAACATCATCAAGCAGATGTTCCCCCCTGATCTCAGCTACGAGCAGGTCTTCGAGCGCACGCTCCCGAAGGTAATGGAGTCCCTCTACATCGCCTGGATCGGAACGATGATCGGAGCCTTCTTCTCCTTCTTCCTCTCGTTCCTCGCTGCCAAGAACATCTCGCCGCCCTGGCTCACCTTCATGGTCCGCAATCTGTTCAATGCCATACGCGCATTCCCGGAGTTGCTGCTGGCCTTCATCCTCTTGCCGATCACGGGCTTGGGGGCCTACACCGGCACGCTGGCGATTGGGCTTCACTCAATCGGGACACTTGGCAAGCTATCCTCGGAGGCAATAGAGGGAATCGATCCGGGGCCCGTCGAGGCCATCGACTCGTCGGGAGGACGCCGGACATCCGTTATGCGTTTCGGGGTTCTCCCCCAGGTGCTCCCCACCATCGTCGCCTACTGGCTCTACCGATTCGAAATCAACCTGCGAGTCTCGGCCTTCCTGGGCGTGATCGGGGCCGGAGGCGTCGGCGCGGAACTGGTGAATCAGCTTCGTTTCCGCAACTTCCCGGCGGCCGGAACAGTGCTGATGATGACCGTCATCGTGGTCCTCATCATCGACGCGATCTCCTCCGCAATCCGCCGTCGCATCATCGCAGGCTTTTTTAATGATACGGCGACCACCGAG
>CAXMPS010000252.1:0-2557 GCA_964194995.1 uncultured Gammaproteobacteria bacterium
ACACCAATCGAGTATTGGGTCCGCTCAGGCTGGCGCATGTGTGCCCGAACAGTCCCAGCGTGCGAGCTAGCGACTCTCCATGACTGCGGTTACGACGTTGTCGGCGCCAATGTCGCAGTGGAAGACCTCGACGTTGAGCTGGCGATGCACGTACCCGAAGCAGTCCTGTTGGTCCACTCCCTCCACCATCCGACGAGCACTTCTCTGGGCAGGGTCGGCCACGTCGAATACATCGGCAGGGTATTGGGTCCGCATCAATTCGAACTCAGTTCGCGTTAGTCCAGGGACGCTGTTTCCTGTTGCCAGATCATCGGTTGCCAACCAGTAGTTGGCGTATTGCCATTGCTCTCCCAAGGGGGCATATGCCCAGACCGAAATGATTTCGAAATCAGCATCGACAGTGAAAGGAGTAGGGAAGATGACCGTCACTTGTGTGCTGTCGAGGAAGGGGTCGAAGGTGAAGCTCTGGAGAGTCGGAAACGTGATCTCGAGATCGGCTTCCATGGCCCATTCCGGACACGGGCTGTTACCGAACATGGTCGCGTCAATGACCGTTGGACCGGAGGCGTCCATTCCATCTAACTCGATACATGAGGCGGCGATGAAGACGGGCGGACCAGTAGCGGCGAAGTAGACCGAGCCATCGGTGCCGACTAGCCAACCAAAGTCGAAGTCGACGAGTATCTGTTCCGAGAGCGGCGTCTGGTCGACCACAGCACCATTGGCGGCCAGGGTCCCTGCGGCGACGAGCTCTAGGTTGGTCAGCCCGTCGATCACGCTCGTCACGGTTTCGGCGATGTTGAAGTCGAAGCTGTCCATGTCGGCTGAGAGGCCGATCCTCTGGTTGAGCTCAGCGTCTTCCCGGGCCTGTTGCTCATCTTCGGTTTCCCCTGGCCGACGTAGGGGATCGGTGCCGGCTGCGATCTCGTCACCGTCGTCTACGCCGTCGCCGTCGCTGTCGGCCTCATCAGGATCCGTCTTGAAATCGAATAGCTCGTCGTCGTCGAACAGCCCGTCGCCGTCGGTATCGACGTCGGTTTCCGCCGACCCGATGTCGGCAGCATCTTGTTGGGCGACCTGAGCAGACTGATCTGCGCCTTGAGGTGTGTCGTCGCTGTTGGCGAACACGAACACGGCTCCGACGATCACGCCTCCGAACGCCAATACGACGGCGGTGGGGAGGAGCCAGCCGGGCAGGGAGCTAGTGACGCGCTCCCCCTCCGCCTAGTCAACGTTGTTGGCGTCTTTAGATCCCCGCTTGATCAGAACACCGCGCCGGAATTTGCGCAACCACGGACGCCAGTACCCGTATGCCCGGCGCTCCGCGTCATCGTCGCTGAGATCGCCGGTCATGAGATCCGAAGATTCCAGGTCGATGTCAAGATCGGGAAGGGGCGCATCCTCCGCATTCATGCTGGCGAGTAGGCGAAACTCCTCTGCGCCATCGAATTCTGGTTCGGCGACGACGCCATCTTCGACCATGTCGACGCTGTCCGGAGGGTCCGTGTATTCGACCGTGATCAGATCGTCCACCACTGGATCGTCCGTCTCGAGGCCGTCGGCGTCTCGCTCTTCGGCCTGGCGCCACTCCTCGGCTACCTCTTCGGGGCTGCGCTCATCATCGAGACCAGGCAGCGGTTCCTCGTTGGGATCGTCGCTCGTAGTGGGATCGTCGCTCATTGCTCGACGAGTCTACGCGCGGCTCTTCGACGGGTTCTGCGTCGGGGTGTCTGTCAACCATCCCCGAGTGGCGACTACTGCTACCCAACCCTGAACGCAAATCAACCACGCCTATATCAGGTAGCCCGTATCGGCTGCACGTATGCGCTACCTGGGCTTGACTGGGGTGAGCTGATTCAGGGAGGGATCGATGGAATACCAGATTCGGCGCTACCGCATCGCTGATGGCAAGCTCGACGAGTTCATCGACGCCTGGAGGGCGGGTGTGGTTCCGCTGCGAGAAAGGTTTGGCTTCCGGTTCCATGGTGCTTGGCCGATCGAGGAGTCGAGCGAGTTCGTGTGGGTGATCAGCCACGACGGCGAGGACGGTTTCGCCGCCGCCGACGCCACCTACTACGAGTCGGAGGAACGCAGACGGCTGTCACCCGATCCCGCAATCCACATTGTCAGTAGCCAGGCGGACGCAACCAGCCCGACGCTCTGACCGGCACCCGCCCATATCGGCTGCGCACGTGTGCGTGCCTATTGACAGCCGTCCATACTGCCAGGTGATGGCGCACCAGCTAGACAGACAAGGAATGTGAGATCGGTGATCATCGCAACCCTCAGTGGGGACGGCTTCACCCAAGACATGTATCAGGAGCTCAGGCAAGGTGTCGGATGGGAGACCGAACCGGTCGAGGGTTGGATTGTCCACGCCGTGTATTGGGACGACTCCGGGGGTATCCACATGACGAACATATGGGAATCACCCGAGCACAACCGGGAAGGGTTCGCGACGCGTCTAGGGCCTGTAATGAGAAGGATCGGTATTCCGCCTCCACAGGGCGAGGTTCACCGGACGTTCAACGTCAACGTGTTCAAGACCATTGGGTAG
>CAXMPS010000253.1:0-3643 GCA_964194995.1 uncultured Gammaproteobacteria bacterium
CGAGAGCGTCCGAGCCCAGACCATCCAGGTCGGGGACCGGGTTGCCTTCCTCGAACAATGCGAAAACTTCAGTTTCGGTGGTCACTGCTCACCTCCTTTCTGAACAGCAGGGGTGACTAAGTGTCAGCAGCGATCTGATCATGGAGCAAAGCATCCTCCTCGAATCACACCCTATAAGTCCACCCAAACAGGCAACTGTATGACCACCTCCACAAGAAAATCCGCCGCCCATAACCGGCTGGGAGGGATGATGTTGGCTGTGTGCCACGCACCCTGTCATGACGCGACACGCCGGTTGAGCTGATCGAGCCAGCTCGGTTGGTTCCCGTTCCCCGTGACGGTGGTGCATGCCACCCTGTTTGCCCTAAGCGAGTGAAAGGGGCGGTCATGTTGATGGTACGGAGCGTTGTTGGTGGTGTGGATACCCACTCTGATGCCCATGTGGCGACGCCACTCCTGTCCACCCAACCCACCCGCACCTTGACATACGAGATTCAATATGCGCTACCTGACTTGCCCGAAGGCCGGGGGTCAAACGAGGTATTTGGCCTGTCCTTCGTTCACTGTGACGCCATCAATGCCGTCCCCGAACCGTGCGATGCTCAGCCGCCCGCTCCGGTGCATGACAGACAGCCAACACCGAGGGTCCACTCCGCACGCCGCGGCAACAGCCCGGAAGCCGAATAGGCCCCGTCGCCGGCGCCGCGGATAGACAGCAGCTAGCCGCTTCACGGCCTCGGCGGCGAAGGCAGCCTTATCCGCATCGCTCAGCCGCGGTGGCTCGAGCTCAGACAGAACCGCCTCGACGACCGCGGCGAACTCGTCCGGGTCCATGGTCAGGTGATCTCGGTGGCGGATCGGATGAAGTCACACCACTCGTCACGCGTTGTCGCTTCGGCGGAGCGGCGAAGGTACTCGTCCCAGCCGTCGCGGCCCGCCGCAACCGAAGCGACCACCTGACCGTGCCCGGACGCCATTAACGCCGATACCTCTGGCCCATCGAGCCCTGCGGCTTCGGCGATGGCGCGGACTCCGAACAACGGTTTCATCCCGGCGATTCCTACGGCTCTGCTCATCATGGTTGTCTCCTTCGTCTATCAGTTCGTGTCATGGTCTCTCTCTTTCTGGTTGCAGGTCGGGAAGACGGGACGTGGAATGGCTATCGCTGGCCTTGTCCTCGCATACATCGGTGTGGCTACGCTCGCCCTGTTCATCATCTTCCTGGTTCTCGTCACCGCGATTGACACCAAGTTCGAGGAGGTTGGGTGACCCTACGCGGTGTTGGGTCGACGCAGGTCATGGCCCGTCGTCGCCGATCTGCATCGTGGACCGTCCCCGTAGGGCGCCCCCCCCATTAGCGTTGATTCCACAACCTGACTAGGTGAATGGCAGTCCACGATGTCCCTCGGTACGGCCAGGGCAGCCCTGAGGACAGACGGTGCACTCCATCCTGGTCGACTCCTGGGTCGGCTCACTGAGCGTCACAAGCTGGGCCTGCTCACTTTGGTGCTTGTGGCTGTGGCTGTTGCGTGCTCGGGGGGAGAGCCCGCACGCCAGGACACCAGCGCCCCTCGCGACTGGGAAGCAGTCGTGAGTTCCGCGCGTGGCCAGACCCTCGATCTCTATATGTGGGGCGGGAGCAGCGAGATCAACCGTTTTGTCGATCGCACCTATGGCCCGATCCTGGAAGACGAATTTGGGATCACCCTGAACCGAGTGCCGGTTGCCGACACTGTGGATGCCGTCAACAAGGTCCTCGCCGAACTGCAGGCCGGTCGGAACACGGGCGGATCTGTTGATCTGATTTGGATCAACGGCGAGAACTTCTACACACTTCAACAGGCCAATGCCTTGGTACGGGGTTGGGCTCCTCAGATACCCAACGCACGCTTCGTAGATTGGGATTCAGCAGCCTTGAACCGAGACTTCGGACTCGCCGTCGACGGCTCCGAGTCCCCATGGGGCAGCGCTCAGTTCCAGTTCGTGTACGACGGTGCCCGCACCGACGAGGACAGCCTGCCTCGCTCCTACCTCGAGCTCGGGGACTGGATCGCGGCCCATCCGGGGCGGTTCACGTATCCGGCGCCACCTGCCTTCCATGGCACGAGGTTCGTCAAGCAGGCGTTCTACGAACTGACGGGTGGAGTGGAGCCCTGGCTCGGTCCGCTGGATGAAACCGCGTTCGCCGAGGACTCCGCTGGACTATGGGACTTCCTCGCTGACATCAATCCCGACCTGTGGCGCTCAGGTCGGACCTTCCCACCAGACATCGCCAATCTGAACCGTCTCTTTGCCAACGGCGAAGTCGACTTCACCTTCACCCAGCTGCCAGGAGGGATCCAAGCCGAGATTGATGCCGGTCTTCTGCCGGCCGGCTCCCGCCCGTTCGTCTTCGACACCGGAACCATCGGCGATTTCCACTACCTGGCGATTCCGACCAACGCAGGCGACTCAGAAGCCGCGATGGTGTTAGCCAACCTGGTACTCACCCCCAGACTGCAGGCCGCCAAGCTCGACGCCGCCAACGGGTGGGGGGACGGGATGGCCATCTCCCTCGACCTCGTCGATGGCGAAGACCGTGTTGTTTTGCAGCAAGTGATGGACAACCTGGGGGACGCGGCCGTGTCGTTCGACCGACTCGAAGAAGCTCGACTTCCCGAGGTGGATCAGGCGTACACGCTGAGATTGGAACACGATTGGGATGTCTTCATCCGGCAATCCCAGGATGCTGGCTGAGCCACGGCGCAGCGCGCCGTGGCGGATCTCCGACCGCTCGGGGAGAATCCGCGACAGCGCGTGGTTGAAACTCTTGCCCGCCCTGGTGGTGATCGTGCCGCTGTTTGCGGCGGCGCTCATGTTGGCGGTGATCCAGAGTCTGGGTTACTTCCCGCTCATCGGGTTGCGGAGCTTCAACGTGGACGCCTACCGATCGTTGTTTGGCAACGATGAGTTCTGGCAGTCGCTTCTGCTGTCAATACGAATCGCTTTCATGGCCTCCCTCCTGTCCACGGTGCTGGGCATCGCCATGGCGTTGGGGATTCGGGGAATCTGGCAGCGGAGCAGGCGCTCGGCGTTCTTGTTCCAGCTCAGCCTTCCGATTCCGCACGTCATTGGTGCCCTCGCAATCGTTCACCTCCTTGGCCAGAGCGGTCTGATCGCTCGACTGGGACACTCGGTACGTCTCATCGACACCCCCTCCGAGTTCCCGGCATTGGTGTTCGACCCGTATGCGCTTGGCATCGTCGCCGAATTCGTGTGGAAGGACGCCCCTTTCATCGCGATCGTGGTGCTCGGAGTGCTGGGAACCGTTGCTGAGAACTACGAGAACGTGGCGGCATCGCTGGGTGCATCGTGGTGGCAGCGATTGCGTCACGTCACGTTGCCGCTGCTCCTACCGGCGGTGGCGCCAATCTCGGTGATCGTCTTTGCGTTCGCCTTCGGCTCGTTTGAGGTGCCGCTGTTGCTGGGGGAGAGCTTCCCCTCAGCCCTTCCGGTCCTCGCCTATCGCCTCCACACCAGCGTCGACCTTGGTCTGCGCCCCGAAGCGATGGCCCTGGCAGTGGTCATGTCGCTCGTGGTAATGGCTTCGGCACTCTTGTATTTGGTGTTGGTCCGCCGTGTCCGGCGAGGAGAACAAACGTGA
>CAXMPS010000254.1:0-1555 GCA_964194995.1 uncultured Gammaproteobacteria bacterium
TCCCGAGCGTTCCGAGGTTGCTACGAAGCCATCTGGTGTCGCGACAACGTCACCGATCTGTCCTCCGTCGAGCGGTCCAGAACCGTCGAGTTCGGTCCAGGTTTGCCCGTCTGGACTGAACCATGCATATCCCGTTGCGGTGAACCACGACCCGTTGAGTGCGAGTTCGGCGAAGTTCGGATCATCCGAAGCTACGCCGAGGAAGCTCTCGATGTCGTCGAGGTATCCGGCGGCGTCGAGATCGATCTCGTAGACCTCGCCATCGGCGGTGGTGACTTCCATGAAGCCGCCACCGATCCCCATTTCGAGCGTTTCCGGGTCGAGACCCAAACCGAACTCTGCCTCGAATATGGACTCCGCGACGATCTCTCCTGTGACGTTCGCAGTGATCATGATCCCTTGCGGACCCACCGCTATTCCGTCCCCCAAACCAAGTGTTCCGTCCCCCAAACCAAGGTTGACGCCATAGCACCCGAATGTGTTCGACGAATCGGGTATCGGCAGGTCGATGCGGCTCGTTTCCCAAGCGACACCATCGATAGACGTATGCACCACGATCGCGTCTCCGGGACTCGCACCACAAAGCCGGTCTTCATCGACCCCGTCGAGACCGACATACACCAGTAGCCCTCCACCGGTCTCCAAACCCCGAGAAAAATTCAGGTTGGCTACGTCGGGGGGACCGGGGAGGAGTTCCCAGTTGAACCCGTCGCTGGACCGCAGCAGGTCATCACCCGAGATCGCGTACAACGCTCCTTCGAACCAGACCGCTTCGACCCCGACCGCTTCGTAGAAAAACTCGGGCACATCGATTTGCACGAATTCGAGTTTCGGTCCTTCACCGGGGGGCGGCACCGGTACAGTCGCCTCGGTAGTCGCTGTCACCGTGATCTCGGTGACACCCTCAGCCTCAGGAACGGTGGTCGCGACGGGAATCGTGGTTTCTGCAGGCTCGCCAGCAGGCGGCACAGCCGTACCACTGAATGGTGATAGCCAAGCCACGCCACCGACGACGATCAGGATCACAGCGGCAGCAGCCGCCGCGACGAGCCACCCTCGGCGGGGTGTAGCTGGGGGGGCAGGCATCGGCAGCGGCACGACTGCGTCGATCACATCGTCGGCCGACACCGAGGTTTGCCGTTCGTCACAGTACGTGCCGTATTCGGCGAGTTGGGTCAACAAGTCCTGGCTCATACCTCTACTCCGATCGCAAGCCGCAGCGACGCCAGACCACGCTCCGCATGGTTCTGCACCGTCGACTTGGAGATGCCGAGGAGGTCAGCCACCTCGGACATGGACCACTGATAGCAATACGTCAGCACCACCACTTCACGTTGCCGGTCCGGGAGACCCTCGAGGGCTTTTGGTAGCGACGGCTCGACCCACGGCAAACGCGATGAATCAACCGGATAGAACACCGGACGCCGTTTCCGGAGGGATTTCCTTGCCCGGTCCCGACCGACGACGAACAGGTAGCCGACGGGGTTGTCCATCGGTCGGATACGTTCCCAGTTCTCCCAGGCATACCCGATCGCATCCGCGGTGGCATCCCTAC
>CAXMPS010000255.1:0-1967 GCA_964194995.1 uncultured Gammaproteobacteria bacterium
GAGCTGTTCTCCGCCTACGCCGAGGCGGGTGCCTCTCATTCCATTGTGGCCATGCCCGACGTCCACCTCGAGGGAAGCATCGAGGCGTTTGCCGAGGTCATCGCCGCGTCTACCTAGGGTGGACCGCTCCAAACCGAGAGGAACGAAACATGGGGAATCAGTACGACGCCCAGCCCGAGCTCACCGTCGACCTCAACAAGACTTACGAGGCCACGCTGCACACTTCAGAAGGTGACATCACCATCGAGTTCTACCCCGCCGATGCCCCGCAGACGGTCAACAACTGGCTCTTCCTGGCCGGCGAGGGCTTCTACGACGGCGTCATCTTCCATCGCACGATCCCCGGCTTCATGATCCAGGGCGGTGACCCGACCGGGACAGGCACCGGTGGGCCCGGCTACCAGTTCCGTGACGAGGTCCACTCCAAGACCAGCTACGACCGAGGCACCGTGGCCATGGCCAACTCCGGACCGAATACCAACGGATCGCAGTTTTTCATCATGCACGATGACTACGGGCTCCCCAATGCCTACACGATCTTCGGGAAGGTCACCGATGGCATGGATATCGTTGACGCCATCGCCAGCGCACCTAAGGGGGCGCAGGACCGGCCGCAGGATCCGGTCAGCATCAACTCGGTGACGATCACCGAGACATAGCCGCGCCTGCTTCACTGACTTCCTCGCCACGAGGAGGACCGGTGAACGAGTCATATTGGGATCGACTGGCGGCAAAAACGCGCCCGACCGAGCCGCTGAAGACGATCGAGAATCCGATGGCGATCGTGTGGCTGGTGCTGGGCTCGGCTGTTGGCGCGGTGGTCTTCGCCGCCCTGTTCGCCGTCTTGCTCGTTGGCTTCGACGAGCAGACCGCGGCATTGGGCGCCGTTGCCCTGACCGTTGCCTACGGCACCGCCTTGATCTGGTTTGCCTCCACGGGAGGCGTTGCCGCGGCGTTGGGTATTGCGACAGTGGCGAGCATCGTTGCCCAGCTGGTCCTCCACGTTTCCCTCGGTGGTTTTGCCAACTCCGGTGCATTCATATTTTGGGGAATCACCATGACCTTCGTCGTCGCGCTGGTATTTGGCAGGCGTTCCGCGATCGTGGTCGGTGGCTACTACGTCGTGGTGGCGGTCGTGCTCGGGCTGTTGGAGCAAACACTCTCGGACAGCCGCGCCGCACCAGAGGAGACGTTGTCGACGATGTTGTTCGTCACGGTGATGATCGGGAACCTCGTGTTGGTCAGCGCCATCTTTCTCTATCTGCTTGGTCGGTTGTCGTTTGAGCGAGAGCGGGCGGAGGGGTTGTTGCTGAATGTGTTGCCTGCTGCGGTTGCTGCCGAGTTGAAGGAGCACGGTTCCACAACAGCACGGCACTATGACGGGATCAGTGTCTTGTTTGCCGACATCGTCGGGTTCACTCCCTTGTCGGCTTCGATGGAGCCAGAGGAGATGGTCGCTCAGCTCAACGACGTGTTTACCTACTTCGACACCTTGGCGGACAAGTACGGGGTGGAGAAGATCCGGACCATCGGGGACAACTACATGGTCGCCTCCGGGGTCCCCGTCCCCAGAAAGGATCATGCCGAGGCCCTCGCCGGGATGGCCCTCGACATGCTCGAATACTCCCAACAGGGCCCGTTGTCGTTCCGAATCGGGATCAACTCGGGTCCAGCAGTCGCCGGGGTGATCGGGACCAAGAAGTTCCAATACGACGTGTGGGGCGACACCGTCAACACCGCGTCACGGATGGAGTCCCACGGGGAGCCCGACCGCATCCAGATCTCAGAAGAGACCCATGAGCTGATCAAGGGGACGTTCGCCACCACCCTGAGAGGCCGCGTCGACGTCAAGGGCAAGGGCACGCTCACCACGTACTGGCTCGAGCCAGCCCTGGAGCCGGCGAACCGGGGGCTGTAATCGGCGTACGACTCTGCAAAAAAGGTGTCGGGTATCTGACGATTGCCGC
>CAXMPS010000256.1:0-1040 GCA_964194995.1 uncultured Gammaproteobacteria bacterium
TACCGGCCATTGACAGCGAGGAGTGCCAGCCGTTATCGCAATGGTCGGATGCCGGAGGCCGGGGATGTAAGAGTTGGACGCCCGCAACTTCGCCAGATTCGACATCCTCGGCCGGGGTCGGTACGAAAATGGCCATCAGAAAACCCTCTTCGCTTCCCTTTCGTTAGCGTCTATTGGACCGGGTCTGGTGGGGCAATCTCCGTTCCCGAGGAATCCGCCACAGCCTCACTCGAATTCAGATTCGATACATCCGTGTTGCCGTCCCTGGCTAGCGCCAAAGATTGCGCGAATGTCGGCTGCTCCTGCAGCCACGCCTCGAAGTCTTCCGGCGCCTCGACCACGACCGTGCCGCGCATCTCATGGTGTCCGATGCCGCATAACTCGAAGCACAGAACATCGAAGGTCCCGGTCCTGGTGGGGGTAAGCCAGAAGAAGGTGACCATGCCCGGCACCAGATCCATTTTGGCCCGGAACTGGGGCACGTAAAAGTTGTGCAGGACGTCTATGGAGCGCAGCAACGCCTGGACCGGCTGGCCGATCGGGAGGTGCAGTTCGCTGTCATCCACCAGGATATCATCCTGCCCGTTGGGATCGTCCGCGTTCAAACCGAACGGATTGTCGTCGTTGATGTTCCGAGAGTCCGAAGTGCCCAAGACGCCGTCCTTGCCGGGAAAGCGGTATTTCCAGTTCCACTGCTGGCCGACGACTTCGAAGGCTGCCGCATCCTCGGGAACCGTGACAAAATCATTCCAAGCAATCAGACCGGGCGCCAACATGATCACGACGCCCACCGAGGTCAGCCCGATGAGCCACCACTCCAGCTTCGGGTCTTCCGGTTTGTACTCCGACCGCCGGTCCTCCCGGTATCGGTAGCGGTACACGCAATAGGCGGTGAAAAGTAAGATCGCGACGAAAACGATTCCGGTGACCACGAACGTGATCTGAATCACGGTATCGATGAAGCCCCAATTCGAGGCGATCTCCGTCCACCACCACGGGCTCCAAAAGTGAAATGCGACAGTGCCAACGGCTACCAAAAC
>CAXMPS010000257.1:0-2308 GCA_964194995.1 uncultured Gammaproteobacteria bacterium
GAGCATGAGAGGTACTGTCGGAACGACCGAATATCCGACTGAGCGATCTTTGGACCTGAACCGCGCCCGGTTCGAGTGTGGGTGTTCGGGGCGTCTGCTTAGCGGTAGAGGTATACGTCGAAGGGGCTTTCGGCTCCGATCCGGTTGAGGTCGTCTGGGTCGAACCAGTCCCAGCCCAGGATCAGTCCGGAGATGCCCATGAGTTGGAAGTTGTTTGCGGTTGGGGCGCCTCCCGTGTCGGTCTGTGGTGAGGCTTCGCCTTCGCCGGGGTGGAAGAGGAGGCTGTACGGGTTGCCGGCGCCGTGTGTGATCGCAAACTGGTCAGGCTCGAATCGACACTCGGGTGCGCCTCCGGAGCTGCAGTCATACCACGATGCCTGGAGGTAGACGGGTCGGAACTCTTTGACGGCCCACCATTTGTTGCCGTACTGCTCGCCTTGTTGATAGTTGAGGACGGGAACGATGATGAATCGAGGAGAGTGCAAGAGTTCTGAGAGAAAGCGGGCATCTGGGGAGGCGAGACAGAGCATCAGCTGGTCGGTCAGCTGGCGCCCGGCTAGCCCGGCGAATCCGTTGCTGGTGTCGCTGCATGGGCTGTTGTTATTGATCACTGTCTGATCGAGGTACTCCCATAGCCCGACGTTGTCGACCTCGTAGGAGGTTGCGTTGGTGGTGAAAGTGAGGCTGCTGTTCACCACGGGTGGCTGCGGGAGGATTGGTGTCGATTGCCTGAGTCGACCGGGGAGACTGGCTGATGTTGGGGAAGGGTCATCTCCGAGGAACCCATCGTGGAGGAGGGCCTTGCCTGGGCCCGATTGGGTGTTGCCGGGTTGGGGGTTGAGTACATAGGGGGCGTGGTCGGCGTTGGCGTTTGCGCAGGAGTCGGCGCCTTCGTGTTTGTTGCCGAGTGAGGTGCCGTCCGGTGGGAGGGTGGAGGGATTTGGCCATGCCGTGATGATGTGATCGAGCCCAATCGCGTGGTTGTGTGGGGCCCGGGTGTTGAAGTTCGGGTCGTTGGGACAGGCTTGAGTGTTGGTGAAATGTGGGTCGTCGTATCCGAACCAGGGGCTGTCGAGGAGCCCGAAGTTGCCTTGTGAAGGTCCTGGGCATGGGGTGATATCTCCGGGGAGCAGGCCGCTGGGCGGAGTGGCTAGGCACTGCTCGCTCCCCTCGACGAAGTCGGCGGGGAGTGAGAACGGCATCACTTGAAGGTTTTCGATGTATCGAATCTCGGCTTCTGCGCTAGCCGACACGGAGATGGTGTCGACGCCGATGATCGCCGCGAAGAGTGTCTTGATGGCCGTGTCGGGCAGGCGCACGCGGAGGTAGCCGGTGGTGTCGAACGAGATGCATTCGAAGACCTCAATGACCCCGTCGCCGTCGGTGTCCCATGCCAGCGGCACAAACGAGCTTGGGCGAGCGGGGTCGGAGCACAACAGCCACTCTGGGATCAAGCCGGTCCAGTTGGGCTCCGGGTTCGGCGAGTTGCGGTTCACGTAGTCGAGCACGATCTCGACTGTCTTCACTTCGTCCGGCGGTATCGGTCGAAGGTATTCGCTTGCTGCCGCCATCGTTGCGGCGTCCACGGTCGATTGGACGGAGCGACGTTCTGCCCATGCCGCCCCTAGATCGATCGCCAAGGCGGCAAAGATGAGAAGGACCAGGAGGATGAGAGCGAAGATCGCGGCGACGGCCCCACGTTCGTTCATCGGGTCCTTCCACGATCTCACGGACACGAACCCCCACCGTCGGCGACCAAGGTCTGCAGTGGCCGCTCGGTACGCATCTCTACTGTGGAGGTCATCTCCACGCCGTCGAAGAAGTCGAGGAAGCCGGTAAGCGATTGGTAGTTGTTTGCCATCGTCACTGTGATCGACTCGGGGGTCCCTGGTGGATCACCAACCTCGGGGTCGAGTGTGGTGCTCCGCGTGACTGTGACCGTCGCGTTGGCACCGGACAGGGAGGCACGGGCACAGGTTTCGTCGGCGATCTCTGCGGCGGTGCCGTAGTCGACGACGGCGAGGCGACCGCCTTCGCGTGCCGCGTTGTTTATCTCGACCTGCTGGGCGAAGAACCAACCGGATTCCATGATTCCGAAGACAAGCAGGAGCAGAATCGGCGCCACGATCGCCATCTCCAGGGCGACTGTGCCCCGTTCGCGGCTCATCAGGCGCGGCGGAGCGGTCCTCGTGCTGACCCGGTGCCGAATGAGACGCCTCTTCGGTGGTCGAGCATCTCTCCCAAATCGCGGCGCTATGTCGCGCATATGGCCCCCCTACCTCTATCGGCCCTACTTGGCGCCCTACCC
>CAXMPS010000258.1:0-2540 GCA_964194995.1 uncultured Gammaproteobacteria bacterium
CGGGGGCGGTCAGGTCGCCTTTGCCGTCGATGTTGACAATCCGTTAGCTGGGGGGGTAACCCAAATCGGCAACACCGTCGAGGTCAGTGACGACGGCACCAACGGATCCGACCCCAACCCCGGCGACAACAGCGGCAGCGACACCACCGTGGTCAACGAGCCGCCCGAGATCAGCGCTATCTCACCATCAAGCCAAACCGTGCAGTACAGCGACCTGATCGCAACCGTGACCGTCACGGCCACCGATTCCGGCCCAGACGCGCTCACCCTGAGCGCGTCGACACTGCCTAGTGGCCTCTCTCTAAGCGGGGCATCGTGCACCACACCAGTGGGCGGCGGCCAGGAATGCACCTGGACGTTGTCCGGGCAGATGTTGGAAACGGCTGATACCTATAGCATCACAGTCACAGCCAGCGATGGGACGTCGAGCAGCGATGCGGCCATCATCACCATTGAGACGCTCCAGGAGGACACTTCGGTGGCCTTCGATGCCGGCAACGCGGTCGCAGTGCCAGTGGATGCTCCCGGCGGCGACAGCGAGCCGTTCTCCTTGACGATGCACATCGCCGAGTCTGACGACCCGAACAACGTGACGGGCGATTCCAACCTGGCGGGGGACATCACGCTCGCCGATGTAACTGTGACCCTGGTGCCTGTTGGGCCAGGGTCGAGCGTAACCCCAACGTGTACAGAGTCAGTCAGCACGGGCTTGAGCGATCCCGACAGCTCCTTCGACTATTCCGTACTCGACATCGTTTGCGACTTCGACAACGTCGCGGTCAACATCTACGTGGTCGAGGTGACGGTCGACGGCGACTATTACACCGGCTCCGCTGAAGACGTATTTGTGGTCTTTGATCCCAGCCTGGGCTTCACTACCGGCGGCGGCTGGTTCTACTGGCCGGGAACGGAGGACGGGGACTATCCCGGTGACCGCACCAACTTCGGTTATGTCATGAAATACAACAAGAAGGGCCAGAAGGTGAAGGGCAGCATGCTGCTGATCCGCCACACGGCTGACGGCTCGATCTTCCGCTTGAAGAGCAATGCTTTGGATGGGCTGTCCATCGGCGATGGAGGGTCGTTCGGCTGGGCCTCCTTTACGGGCAAGGCGACTTATCTATCGCCCGGCATGGCGGAGCCGGTTGGGAACCACCGTTTCACGGTTTACGTGGAAGACCACGGCGTACCCGGCGCCGGAGCCGATAGGTTCTGGGTCCAGGTTCGTGAGAAGGACAACGACCTGACTGCTCTCTCCATGGACACGACGGCCCCAACGAATGCCGAGACGTTGGAGGGCGGCAACATATTCGTGCCGCATGAGCCCAAGGGAAAGGGCAGAAGATAGGATGCCGGGCGACGATTCAGCGGACACATGATCCAACTACTTGTTTCGGCTTCAGGGTCAATCAGTTGACACGGCTCCAAGGAGTCGGATCGTCATGCGGCCGCCTCCCTCGATGGTGTTTTGCATGGGTGAGCAGCAAAGGAGTTCCATTGATGGGACGAAAGCGACTGGCGGTCCAATCCATCCGGCCAAGTTCACACCCCTAATCCTCGATGTTATCGAGGAGTTGCTAGCGGCTCACTTGCCTAAAGGGGGATTGCTCCTGGACCCGTTCGCCGGGGTTGGGGGAGTGCATCACCTCGCTTCGGCGAAGTACCGCACAATTGGAGTGGAGATCGAAGCGCCCTGGGCGGACACCCACATTATGACCATTCAAGGTGACGCCCTCGCTCTGCCCTTCGGTGACCACAGTTTCGACTGTGTCGTCACGAGTCCGGTCTACGGCAACCGGTTCAGTGATCATCACCAAGCGAGAGACGGGTCGCTACGACGTTCCTATACCCACGACCTTCAACGTATGACCGGCAACCCCGAACGAGCCCTTCACTTCCACAACAGCGGGACCCTCCAATGGGGACCTCGGTATCGAGAGTTCCACGAACGAGCCTGGATGGAGGTGCAGCGAGTGCTCAAACCCGCTGCCATCTTCATACTCAACACATCTGATCACATCCGGAAAGGGGAGGCACAACCAGTAACTGATTGGCATCTCTCAACTGCCGACAGGCTGGGTTTCGAGATAATCGACCGAGCTGCCGTGCCAACACAGCGCATGCGGAACGGAGCTAACTCAGCAGCGAGAGTCGACAACGAGAGCGTCACCTGTTTGAGAGGTTGAACTCAGCCTCGGCCAGCAGTCGCGGGAACGGTCATCCATTGAAACCGCAATAGTGGTCCAGTCTGTCCGCTGACAGGGCCTCTACGCTCATCATCGTGATGATTGTCTTTGCTGCGTGGCAGCCAATTGAGGTGATTTCCCTCGCGAGCATCCTCGTAACGGGAGTAATCGGACTAGCGACGATCATCACCAGCCAGGGGGCAGGTTTGGGTCCGCGCAGATGTTCAGATCAGACCAGCGGTCGCTTCGTCAGTTGTTATCACACCACTTGCGATATAGCCGAAGTTCACCAGAGCAGCCTCGTAGCCGTCGCCAAGCTCGGGATGGCGAGCGGCCGCCGTTGCATCCTTGACC
>CAXMPS010000259.1:0-1751 GCA_964194995.1 uncultured Gammaproteobacteria bacterium
ATCTTTGGGCACCGCCATTTCTTTGAGGAGTCGTTCTACATCCTCTCGGGCGAGGCAATCGTCGACATCGATGGGCATCGATACCATCTCCGGCCAAACGATTTTGGATTCGCGCCAGTGGCCGCGCCCCATTCTTGGCACAACCCGGGTGAAGAGCCGGTCGAGTGGTTCAGGGTCCGGTCTCCACAACCGCGAATGGTCAATGAGACCGATGGCACCTTCTCCGTAGCACGGCTGCAGCCACCTTCCTCAGGAGCTCTGGTAGGTGAGCCCGACCCGGCTGTTCCATATGTCGGCCGGTTTGAGGACCATCACCTCCCCGCACCGGGACCGCTCGCCATGCGCGGGTATCGGGGGCCCAACGTCAAGGACGTGGCGATATGGATGCTCGTCGACGATTTGATCGGCGCCCTCCATCACACAATGTTCATCGTCCAGTTCAGACCTGGTGCTTCGACGCATCCCCAAGGTGACCATTTTCACCCATTCGAAGAGGCCTACTACTTCACCCAGGGGTCGGCGGTGGCACATCTGGAGGGTGGGGATCTTCCTGTGAGGACCGGTGATCTGGTATTCGCCGGAACCAACGCGATGCACGGTTACACGATGACGGGCGACGAACCGGTCAGATGGATCGAGATCCAGGCGCCGGCACCCACTCCGGCCGGAGCCTTCATCTTCCCGGCCGATTGGCGATCCGAGCCTGACTGAATTGAGAAACTGTTGGTAGCGATCCTGAAGGAGAACGCATGAGTGATAACGGAAGTGTCGTCGTGATTGGAGGCACGTCAGAGATCGGCATGGGAATCGCCAAGCATTACGCGGAGGCAGGCCGCGACGTGTGGCTCTCAAGCCGAGATGCCGAGAGAGCCTCGAAAGCCGCCGAACAGATCGGCGGAAATAGCAGGGGCTTTGCCCTCGATCTGAACGATGCCGCGGACATCGAGGCTCCGCTTTCGAGCATCGGACCAGTCCAGCGACTCGTGCTGGTGGCCATCGAACGCGATGCGAACACGCTGGCGGACTTCAACCCCGAAAGCGCCGCAAAACTATTCACGCTGAAGCTGGTCGGTTACACCCAGGTCATTCATGTCTTGGCATCCCGTCTCACCAACGACGCTTCGATCGTTCTGTTCGGAGGCCTTGCCAAGGAGAAGCCGTACCCGGGTGGCACCACGGTGGCAACCGTCAACGGCGGAATTGCCACACTCGTTCATACGCTGACCCTGGAGCTTGCGCCTAAGCGGGTAAATGCGATCCATCCTGCGATCGTTGGTGACAGTTGGTTCTGGGCTGACAAGCCACCAGAGGTGATCGAAGGGTTCAGAAGTCGCACCCCGACCGGCACCCTGGTCACGGTTGCCGACGTCACCGACGCAACGGTGTTTCTGTTGGAGAATCCCGGCATGAACGGCTCGAACCTGAACCTCGATGCGGGGTGGCTCCGAACATGAGAATGAACCCCGAAAACCGGGTCGGACCGGTGGCTAGAGTCCGCGACGCCGTCCAACTAGGGAAAGAGATAGATCATGTCTGAGCTTCCATCGCTGAGCTTCTACCGCTCCGCTGATCAATACGCGGCCATACCTCCGACGGCCTACGACGAGCACAGCCCCGCCTTGATGGAGGCGATCCAGTCCAAGGGGTTTTTCACACGGGAAATCCGGGACGGCATCCACTACATCACCGAGGGGTGGTATTTTGCGCTGGCCGTAGTCCACGACGACGGAGTCATCGTCATCGACGCGCCG
>CAXMPS010000260.1:0-15199 GCA_964194995.1 uncultured Gammaproteobacteria bacterium
GCGGAGGGATCGGACGGATATGACGGCTATCAGGTGTTCCTCAGCAAAGGCTGCACCCAGTGCCACACGGCACGCTTCGACGACGAGTCCGCCTCACAGATCGTGGCCGAGGGAGCATTCGGCGGTCCCGACCTGACCCACTTCGCCTCCAGGGGCACCTTTGCCGGAGCAACTCTGCCCGAGGAAGGAGAGAGCCGGGAGGTCGCTCTGAAGAGATGGCTGGCTAACCCGCCGAATGTGAAGCCCGGTAGTTTCATGCCCAACTTGGCACTGACCGAACAGGAGATAGATAGTTTGATCGTCTGGCTCGAGAGCAACACATGACCGCCACTGCCGAACGCCCTCAGACCACGATCTTCCGTAGACCATCGTCTACGACTGGGTGGTGGTCGTGGATCACCACAGTCGATCACAAGAAGATCGGCATCATGTATGGCTACGCCGCCTTCGTCTTCTTCATCCTCGGCGGTGTCGAGGCGCTGTTGCTTCGGATCCAGCTCGCCCAGGCCAACTCGGAGTTCCTGACCGCGGGTGCCTACAACGCTTTATTCACGATGCACGGCACCACGATGATTTTCCTGTTTGTGATGCCGGTGGGTGCTGCCTTCATGAACTTCTTGCTCCCCCTTCTGATCGGCGCCCGTGACGTGGCTTTCCCCAGACTCAATGCCCTGTCATGGTGGATCTTCTTCTTTGGCGGGATCTTCCTCTATTCGACGTTCATCTTCGGCACGTCGGCCCCTCCTGTCGGCATCGATGGCGTTGGTGGGAATCTCGCCGCCGGTGGCGGGCCAGGGAGCTTCAACTTCTTGGCGGACTCCCCCGACGGGGGGTGGTTCGGATACCAGCCGAATGCCGGCCCGTTCTACTCGTCCGGGACAGCGATGGATTATTGGGCGCTCGGACTCCAGATTCTGGGTCTGGCATCCCTGATTTCCTCGGTGAACTTCATTGTCACGATTCTCAACATGAGAGCCAAGGGGATGCGTCTTCTCCGGATGCCGGTGTTTGTCTGGATGTCGACCGTGGTCGCCTTCCTGCTGCTGTTCTCGCTCCCGATCATCGCGGTAGCTCTGTTCATGGTCATGTTCGACCGACAGTTCGGCTCATTGTTCTTCCAGCCGGTGGGGGGTGGCGATCCAGTCTTGTGGCAACATCTGTTCTGGCTGTTCGGCCATCCCGAGGTCTACGTCCTGATCCTTCCCGCCATGGGCATTGTCTCCGAGGTGCTCCCGGTGTTCTCCCGGAAGCCGCTCTTCGGCTACTCGGCCATCGTGTTTGCGGGCGCCGCTATCGGTTTTCTTGGCTTCGGAGTGTGGGCTCATCACATGTTTGCCTCCGGAATCACCCCTGTTGCCCAAGCAGCATTCGGTCTGGCCACGATGACCATCGCCATTCCCACAGGTATCAAGATATTCAATTGGCTCGGCACGTTGTGGATGGGGCGAATACAGCTGAAGACGCCGATGCTGTTCGCCATCGGTTTCGTCGCCATGTTCACAATTGGCGGCCTGTCCGGTGTGATCCACTCGATCGTGCCGTCAGACTGGCAGCAGACGGACACTTATTTCATCGTCGCCCACTTCCACTATGTCCTTTTTGGTGGATCGATTTTCGGAATCTTTGCCGGGCTCTATTACTGGTTCCCCAAGCTGAGCGGGCGGATCATGAACGACAAGGTGGGCAAGGTCCACTTCTGGCTGATGCTCATCGGTTTCAACCTCACCTTCGCCCCGATGCACTGGCTGGGTTTGCAGGGCATGGTTCGCCGCACCTGGAAATACGCCCCCGAGGCCGGGTTGGAGCCCTGGAACGTGGCTGTGACAATTGGCGCTTTCATCATCGCCCTCTCGATCGCGGTCTTCATGTTCAACTGGTACAACAGCCGTCGGCGTGGAGAGGCATCCGGGCTGGATCCGTGGGACGCCCGGACAGTCGAGTGGATGTCTCCCAACCCCACCCCCGAGTACAACTTCGCAGTGCCCCCGGATGTCACCCGCCTCGATCATTTCTGGCATCTGAAGTACGACCAGGATGAGGATGGGAGAGCCGTTCCCAAGGCCGACAAGGACGAGATCTTGGCTCAGATCGAGCACGAGCAGCTCAATCCGGCCGCACCCATTCACCTACCCAATCCCACCTACTTCCCGATCGTCATGGCCCTCGGCATACCCATCGTCTTCTACGGCATCATCTATCACACGACACTTTGGGGTAAGGCGCTCATTGTCATCGGGGTAATCATCAGCCTGGTTGCTCTCATCGGCTGGGGGCTCGAGCCCCTCGAAGAGCCCCACGAGGAGGATGAGCCGGAGGACGAGATCACAAATGTGGGGAGTGAAGATATTGGAGTGGCCGAGGGCGCCGGCGAGGACGCAGATGTCTGACCTGGCTCACAACGCTGCCGTCGATCAGGGTCATCCTGAGCACGAGTCGACCGGTGTCGAGAATCGCAAGCTGGGGATGTGGGTCTTCCTCAGCTCTGAGTTCCTCTTTTTCGGCGCCCTGATCTCGAACTACCTGCTGTACAGCAACCGAGCCGGGTTTGAGGGCATCTATCCATCCGAGGTCTACGACATTCCGTTCACTTCGGTTAGCTCGTTTGTGCTGCTGATGAGCTCGCTGACCATGGTCCTGGCTCACAATGCGCTAACCCGGAATGATCAGAACGGCGCCCGAACCTGGCTGTTCGCCACCGCGACACTGGGAGCGATCTTCCTAGGTGGGCAGGTCTTCGAGTTCACCGAATTCATCGTTGAAGCCGGCATGACTCTCAGTACAAACCCGGCGGCATCGGCCTTCTTTGTGCTCACAGGGTTTCACGGCGCCCATGTTGCGATAGGCGTGATCATGCTGCTTTCGCTGTGGGGGATGTCGCGCCGCAAGGAGGGTCTGAGCGAGAAGCACGGGATGAACCTCGAACTGGTCGGCTTGTACTGGCACTTCGTCGACATCATCTGGATAGTCATCTTTACCGTCGTCTATCTGCTTTCGGTTCCCCCGGCATGACCTCCGAGCAGCACGCCGCCCATCCGACTCCGGCGCAGTATTGGAAGATTGCTGTTCTTCTCGCAGTACTCACTGCCGTAGAGGTGGCGATGTTCTACATCAACAACGCTCTCGATCTCAAGTACTTCAACTCGATCATTCTTTTGTCCCTCGCGGCCCTGAAGTTCGTCATCGTCGTCGGCTGGTACATGCACCTCCGCTACGAGGATTCCACTCTCAGTCGGTTCTTCACTGCCGGGTTCTTCCTGGCGATCGGTCTTTACACGATCGTTCTCACCGCGCTGGGGGTCCTCGCTGTCCGAGGGGGCTGAGGTGGCCGAGTTGCTGCCCGAATGGCATCCCCATTTCGACCTCTGGCTGGTGATCTTCGTCCTGGCATTCGGATACTGGTTTGCCGACCGGAGACTTCGCCCTCTCATCGCCCCGCACAGCGCAGGCCCGACCCGACGCCAATGGTGGCAGTGGTACTCCGGGGTCGGCTTCATGTGGGTCGTTTCAGGCTGGCCCATTCACGATATCGGAGAGACATCGCTCTTCACAGCGCACATGGTGGAGCACATGGTGCTCAGCCTCGTGGTACCTCCGTTGCTGCTGATGGCGACGCCCCGCTGGCTGGCGGACGCCACCTTGGGTCGCCCGGGTGTAGCTCGTTTGCTGCGCCCTCTTGCTCGGCCAGTGCCTGCATTCGTGATCTTCAATGTGACATTCATCGTGATCCACTGGCCAGACCTGGTCGGGTGGATGCTCACCAACGATCCTGTTCATTTTTCTGTGCACGCCTGGCTGTTCGGAGCGGCAGCCTTGATGTGGATGCCTGTTTTATCGCCAACTCCGGCGATCCCCAAGCTGACTCGCCCGGGCCAAATGTTCTATCTGTTCGCTCAGTCGTTGCTCCCCACCATTCCGGCGTCGTTCCTCACATTTTCGACTGTTCAGCTCTACCTGGTCTATGGCGACGCCGCCGTCGCATACGGTCTTACCCCGGTGAGCGACCAGGCGATCGCGGGAATCGTGATGAAGCTGGGAGGCGGCTTCCTCTTCTGGATCACCATCGCAGTGATCTGGGCTAGATGGACCCGCGAGGAGAGGGAGTGGGAGAGTCTCGAAACCTCACTGAGGATCAGTTGAGCCGACCGTCGCTCAGCTCGGCGGCAAGGGTCGGACGGCCAATGGCGGTCCTCGTATCTCTCTGTCTGCTGGTCACGGCCTGTTCGACGACGTCCGGCAATGCCACGGGGCTGGTCGTGGCAGTCGACGGATCGCTGACCGAGGTGGAAGCCTTTACCGTCCTTGTCGAAGGTGAGGAAATGAGGTTCCTGCCCGTGGAGGATGGGGACTATTCCTTTCCGCTGTCTCATCTTCGCGAGCATCAGCGGACCGGCGAGCCGGTTCTCGTCGGATGGGAATCTAGAGACGACAATCTGTATGCATTGAGTCTCGATGATGAGTAAGGATTAGTGCAATGAGTAATCAGACGTCGGTGCCCTCCGGGCATTTCTTTCTTCCGGGGCCCACCGAAGTTCGACCGGAGGTGAGCGCCGCCCAGACACGCCAGATGATCGGGCACCGCGGAGAGGCCATTCGGGATCTGATCGCTGAGATCGAGGGAGGCTTGAAGCTGGTTTTTCTGACCGACCGCCCGGTGGTGATCTCAACTTCGTCAGCCACCGGTTTGATGGAAGCCGGTGTGCGCAACGGTGTCGGAACGGGCCGGGTCCTCAGCCTTGTCAACGGGGCGTTCTCCGAAAGGTTCTCCCGGATCTCGTTGGACTGCGGGCATGAAACCGACGTCTGGAATGTGGAATGGGGACGGGCGCACGACCCCAATGAGCTCGCAGAGAGGCTCGCGGGACGCATGTATGACGCAGTGACGCTTTCACAGTCCGAGACCTCAACCGGTGCCCTCCAGGACCTTGCCGCCATCGCCGGGGTTCTGTTCGACTATCCGGAAACCATGCTTCTCGTGGACTCGGTGACCGGTGTGGGAGGGGTCGAGGTTCGCACCGACGATTGGGCCCTCGATTTCGTAGTCACCGGCTCGCAGAAGGCGCTCGCTTTGCCCCCGGGCCTCGCTTTTGGTGTCGCGTCCGAGGCGATGATGGAGCGGTCGAGGATCGCAGAGCGGAAAGGCTTTTACTTCGATCTCATCCCCCTTTATGAGAGTCTGGAGAAACTGGAAACGCCCGCTACGCCAGCCGTATCGCTGATGTACGCGTTGCAGGTCCAGTTGTCGCGGATGAAAGAGGAAGGGATCGAGACAAGGTGGGCTCGCCATGCGGAAATGCAGCGGCGCACCATGGATTGGGTGGATTCGCTGCGGGATCGTGGACTGGATGTAGGGGTCTTTGCTGCCGAGGGCCATCGGTCGCCAACCGTCTCCTGTTTGACGATGTCCGGGGGCAATGGTGGGGTGGCAGTAGTTGCCGAGATGCTTGAACGGGGATGGGTGATCGGCGCCGGCTACGGGAGACTGGAGGACTCCACGATTCGTATCGGGCACATGGGGGACCACACACTCGATGAGCTGAATGATCTGCTCACGGTGCTCGAAGAAGTTCTGACGTGAGCGAACCGCTCGTGGTTCTGGCCACCGACCGCGTGTCTAAGGAGGGACTCGCCCCTCTTCACGACGATAAGCGGTTCGACGTGGTGACCATTGATGATTCATCGTCCGAGGAATTCCTCACCACGCTCAAGCATGCTTCGGGGCTGATCGTCAGGAGCGCGACCACGGTCGGACAGTCGATGATCGATGAGGCGTCGGACCTCAAAGTGATCGGGCGGGCCGGGGTGGGAATCGACAACATCGATGTGGCCGCGGCCACCGCGCGGGGCATCGCGGTGGTGAACGCCCCAGGAGGCAACACAATCGCGGCCGCCGAGCTCACTATGGCTTTGCTCCTCGCACTGGCGCGAAGGGTTTCCAGGGCCGACCTGTCGGTTCGGGAGGGCCGATGGGATCGGGCTGCATTCAAAGGAGTAGAGCTCAAGGGGCGGACCCTCGGGCTGGTGGGTGCCGGACGAATAGGTGCCGAAGTAGCCGTTCGATGCCTCGCATTCGGCATGGACGTCCTGGTCTACGACCCCTATCTGCCCGAGGAAAGGGCTCGGTCACTGGACCTTCGCCTGGTGACTCTTGAGGAAGTGATCGAGCAAGCGGATGTCATCTCGTTGCACGTTCCTCTTAACGACGAGACACGGGGGATCATCTCCGATGAGACCTTCCGCAGCATGAAGAAGCGGGCGTTCGTGATCAACGCCTCACGTGGCGGGGTTGTCGACGAGGAGGCATTGGTTCGTGCCTTGGAGGCCGGCGAGATCGCCGGAGCGGCACTCGATGTCTACGAAACGGAGCCTCTTCCTCCCGACAGCCCTCTCCGAGCGGCTCCTAACCTTGTGCTCACCCCACATCTGGGCGCATCCACCGAGGAAGCGCAGGTCGGGGTGGCGACGGAGGTGGCCAAAGCGATGGCTGCCGCCCTGATCGACGGCGATCTATCGGCTGCCGTAAACCTGTCTAGTGGCCTGTCTCACAAATGATTGCGGCGTCTCTCCGGCCCTCGGCGTCGCTCGCCGCGTCCTCCGCCTAGCCGCACGATCAGGTGCGGCTTCGTTGTGCGTCCTTGCGATTCGATCACCGATGCCTCGGAGACACACGCGCACCATTCATGCGACAGACCACTAGTTGACAATTAGGACGACGGCGGCTTGGGCCTGCGACAGACCACTAGTTGACAATTAGGACGACGACGGCGGCTTCGGCCTCCGCTTCCCCTTCGTCATGGTCCTCGGCCTGGTTGACCGCACTCAGAGTCAAGAGAACGATAACTAGGACAACGCCGATGCCTATTGCAGCCACCATGAATTCCCCGAACGAGATCTTCATGTTGGGCTTCGTCCCGGCGAGGGAGGCGAAGAGCAACACTCCTATTGCAGTCAGCGTGGCAACGATGGCGGCGCCTCCTCCAGTCAGACCATTCGACTGGATAAGAGTCCAGGCGAACGGGAGCACCAGGATCAGAAGCAACAACAGGCTGGCGAGAGGGATTCCGATCGCTCCGGAGAGACGAGATCTCACGGTTTCGATCTCGCGGTCATCTCCTTCGGGGACGGCCACCGGCACCCCGACGGCCTGGCTTGCTGCGGCGGTCACGGCTCCCAGGACCGCTCCCCCAATGATCATGATGGAGAAGGTGGGCAGCACCGGGAGTTGAATCAGTCCCTCTGCACCCTCTATCTCGGTCCCGAACGAGCTGGTCAGCAAGGCGCCGGCGATCACACCAAGGGCCAGACCTAGAAACGCCCCCAGCCACGCAGTGGACTGGGGTGAGTTGCTGAGACGCATACCCGGGTTGGTCCATCCGGCGGCAGCACGGGAAAGACCCGCGACGACGGCGCCGAAGACGAGGCTGACCAGGGCCACGGCGATGATCACCGCGGTTGAGTCAGCCTGGATAACAGGTGAATAGGTTTCGTCGCCTGTGACGGAAGCATCGGCCACCCACCACGTTGTGGCGACCAGAAAGCCGAACAGGCCGAGCGCAGCACCGGTCCAGGCCCCGACTCGGCTTGCGGTACGGATTCTGCGGGTCATCGGAACCGGTTCGATTTCCTCGGGTGGCTGCTCGAGAACGACCGGTTCAGGAGCGGCCACAGGAACCTCGATGACTGCCACGGCAGCCTCTTGAGGTGCAGGCGCCACCGTTGTCTCTTCGGCGGCAGCCGGCTCGGCGGTCGGCTCGGGAGCCGCCGCGGGGACGGCCGCCGTCATCGGTGCACCGCCGGCCCATGCCGTCAGAACATCGTCAACGGAAGTGCCATTGGCCTCGGCACGCGCCGCGGCAGACCTTTCCACGAGGATTTCGGGGGTGTCGAGGGCCGCGGCGGCGGCTGTCAGCAGGTCGCTCACGGCGGGGACTTTAGTGGTCTGTAGTGCGACAGGCCCTGACCTGGGGAGGGCCGGGCCGGGCAGGAGTCTGCTGAATAATACCGTTGGTCAGCGGGCTCCTTGATACCAGGAGGGCACCATTAGTCTCACCGCAATGCTTGCCGCCATCAGCTACCCGCCGATCCCGATCTGGGAGGTGGGTCCGCTGAACTTCTCCCTCCATGGGCTGTTCGCCGCCCTCGGCTTCGTCATCGGTGGCTGGCTGATCTCGCGAGAGATGGGAAAAAGGGGCTTTGACACCCAGAAGTTTCAGTCGGCGCTCACCTGGGGGCTGGTCGGCGCGTTGATCGGCGCACGCTACTTCACGGTGCCGGGCCAATTGATGGCCGACGTCCCTCTCGTCGAGGCACTCAACCCGATCCAAGGAAACTTTTCGATCCTGGGTGGGTTCGCTGGTGGCATCGCCGCCGGGATGTGGCGGATGAAACAGGTCGGTCTGCCCATCCTTGCCACCCTTGATATGTCTTCGTTTGGGCTCGCACTTGGCACCGTTATCGGCCGCATTGGTGATCTGGCCATCGTCGAGCATCTCGGGCAGGAGACGGATGTTGCTTGGGGCTACGGGGTCAAACCCGGCTACGACCTGGCGCCCCAGCACGATGGTCTCGAGTGCATCGAGGCCACGGTCGGTGCCGATGGCATCTGTGGTGTCTATCACCATGTGGCCGCCTACGACTTGATCGGTGCAGCCATCCTTCTTGGGGTTCTCTTCTTTGTCTACAAGCGCTACAAGCTTCACTACGGCCAGCTCTTCTTCCTCTGGGCCGCCTGGTACGGATTCCAGCGGTTCATCCTCGACGGGCTCCGATTCGGAATGGGAGACGCCGTCGTCGGTGGGTTCACCTGGAACCAGGTCAGTGGGCTGGGGATGGGCATAGCCGGTGTCTTCTTCTTCTGGTGGATGACCCGCACCCAGCCAGTGGTCACCGATGAAATGGATGTTCGTCTTCGCGAGGAGAGCGAGGCCTCACTCGCCTGATTCCCCAAAGCCCTCCAGCGTGTGCAAATTCGGGCGCCCCACAACCGGTATCTGCACACGCTCATCGCACTTGACTTCTCCCTGAACGGGCGTTTAGTGTCCTGAACGTGCGTTCAGTGACTACACAAGACAGCATGGAAGACGTCGGCTCCGGGGATCTGACGACCAGGGCCAGGATTCGGGACACGGCTATTGGGCTGTTCCCAATGGACGGCTTTTCCGGCACGACTGTGCGCGCCATCGCCTCTGAGGTTGGAGTGTCGCCGGCGCTGGTTCTTCATCACTTCGGATCGAAAGAGGGCCTGCGACGCGAGTGCAACGAATACGTCATTCGAAAAATGGGCGAAGCCAAACGTGAGGCGATGAGCAGCGGCAGCTACAAGGAGGCCGGCGCGATTGCCACGACGTACCAGCTGTTTGAGCCACTGCTTCGCTATTTGGCATGGACGTTAGGAACCGGCGGTGAGGCCGCCGCAAGGATTTTCGATGATCTTCTCGATGACGTCACCGCCCAACTCGAGGAAGGTCAGCAGAGCGGGCTTATCAATCCATTCGACGACGTGCGGGCCCAGGCCGCCGTGTTGGTGGTCATGCAGCTCGGCGGACTGGTATTGCATGAGCACTTCTCACGCGCCCTCGGCGTTGACACACTGAGTGCCGAAGGGCTGATGGCGTCAGCCCCTTACGCGCTCCGCCTTTTCTCCGGGGAGCTGTTCAACCAAGAGATGGTGGCGGATGCCGCCCGAGCTATTGATGAACTCCAATCAATGAGCGGATCTACTGAGAAAGAAGATAGATGACCAACCAACCAGCCATCCTGACCGAGGGGCTCACCAAACACTACGGAGATGTCGAGGCGCTGATCGACCTCGATCTTTCGGTCGGCTCCGGCGAAGTCTTTGGATTCCTCGGCCCGAATGGTGCCGGCAAAACCACGATGATCCGCACCGTCCTCGATCTGATCCGTCCTACGAATGGCAGGGCGTCGATCCTGGGGATGGACTCTCACGAGTCGGCAGTCGAGATACGTCGACATGTCGGATACCTGCCGGGGGATCTCGCTCTCTACCCCAATCTCACCGGCCAGGAGACTCTTACATACTTTGCCAACCTGCGGGGCGGAGTGGACTGGTCCTTCGTCAACGGGCTGGCCGACCGGTTCAACGCCGACCTGACCACGAAGGTCAGCGATTACTCGTCCGGAAACCGTCAGAAGATTGGCCTGATCCAGGCTTTCATGAGCAAACCGGAGGTCTTGATACTCGATGAACCGAGCACCGGGTTGGATCCACTGGTCCAGGCCGACTTTCAGGCCCTCCTCAGCGAGACAGCTGCAGAAGGGCGCACTGTCTTCCTCTCCAGCCACACTCTGTCGGAGGTAGAGAGGGTGGCCCATCGGGTGGGAATCATCAGGCAGGGGCGGTTGGTGGTGGTTGAAGCTGTCGATGAGCTCAAGTCGAAGGCGATCCGCCGTCTGGAGATGCAATTCGGCTCGCCGATCGACGAGGACGTGTTCCGTGGCGTGGACGGTGTCCGCGATGTGAATACCGAGGGCACCCGGGTCTCGGTCTCCTTCAAGGGGGAGATGGCAACGTTGCTTCGAGCAGCAATGGCCCATGACCTGGTCAACCTGAACAGCGACGAGGCCGACCTAGAGGAGATCTTCCTCACCTACTACCGCGACCCCGAATCGGAAAGAACGGCGGTCTGATGCTCGCCAACGTTCTGACAAAGACGGTGCGGGACCGCCAGCTCGCGGTTCTCATCGGCGTGGCTGGTGTCCTTCTGATGGCCCTCCTTGGCCTCGGCGCATACTCGGGGCTCGACGACACGATCGCCGACCTCTACGACTCAATGCCTGAGGCTTACCTCGCCATCATCGGCATCAGCGATGTCACCACCGCCGGATCGCTGATCCTCGGCCAGGTCGCAAATCTCATGGCACCCATGGTCCTTGCCGGTCTCGGCATCTCAATGGGTGCCTCGATAATCGCAGGCGAAGAGGCAGCAGGAACTATGGGGCTTCTGCTCGGCAACCCGAAGAGCAGGACCGGTTTGGTTCTCTCCAAGGCCGGTGCGATGGTGCTGCTGCTTACCGTCGGAGCCGGTCTGATCTGGGCTGGCACCTACGGGGTGGCTGCCGCCTTCAACACTGAAATGAGTTCACTGATGCTCGGGGCGGCGATGATTCACGTCCTGGCGATCTCAATGTTCTTCGGGTTCTTCGCTCTCCTATTGGGGGCAGCAACCGGGAAGAGGTCCGTTGCGTCGGGCACTTCTGTGGGTCTGCTGCTGCTCTCGTTTCTCGCCGCCGGCGTCCTTCCGCTGATCGAGTCGGTGGCCGATCTGGCCAAGCTATTTCCGTGGTATTACTTCAATTCCTCGGCGCCGCTCAACAACGGTGTCGACGCGGGTCACCTTTCCATCCTTATCGGCGGTACGTTGTTCATGGGCCTTGGGGCGATCGTGGGGGTGAACAGGCGAGACCTCAGGACCGGGGAGGGCGGCGGCGGACTCATCGAGAGGCTGAAAGAGCATCCGATGATGCAAAAGGTGACGGAGAAGATCACCGGTCGAGCAAAGGTCTCTTCCATAGCCGTGAAGACGTCCACCGAGTACCAGGGGCTGGCCGTCATTGCGGGGCTTGCCATCTTCTACACCGCTCTGATCGTGGGTCCGATGTACAACGGGCTGAGCGATGTTCTCGTGGACTTCGCTAATGCGGTTCCCGAAGCCGTTCTGGCGATCATCGGATTTGCCGACTTGTCGACGCCGGAGGGCTGGTATCAGGCCGAGGTGTTCAGCCTTGTTGTTCCGGCGGCCATGATCGTCGTCACCGTCATGATGGGAGCGAAGGGCGTCGCCGGTGAGGAGGAGAACAACACAATGGACCTCCTACTATCCAACCCGATTCCCCGTGTCCGTGTGATCGGCGGTAAGACCGCGGCCATGGTGTTGGTCATCCTTGGGATTGGAACAGCGACATTCCTTGGTACCGCCGCCGGTTCGGCTTTGGGCGGACTGGGGATTGGCTACAGCGGAATTGCTGCTGCCAGCTTTCTTGGTGTATTGCTCGGGCTTGTGTTCGGTGGGGTGGCACTTGTCGTCGGTGCCGGCACAGGCAACAGGAGGGTGGCGTCCTATGTGGCAGCCGGCCTGGCATTCGTCGCCTATTTCGCCAACGCGTTTCTGCTGGTCAACGAGAACACCGCCCAATGGGCCAAGTTGTCACCCTTCTACTACTACCAGGAGGGTGAGCCGCTCCTGAACGGTCTGCAATGGGGCAACGCCGCGGTCCTGACCGGGCTCTTTGCACTCTTGGTGCTGGTGGCGGTCCCGTTGTTCCAGCGTCGCGACATCCGCAACTGAGGCTTACCTCAGGTACCTGGCGCCACTTGTGGCGCTACCCCGGCGCGAAAACCCTTGTGCCTTACCCTGGTTCCTCGACGACGCCGAGCTGTTGCATCATGGCCATCTGGTCGGTTACGCCCCAATGTTCGGTCGCCTTGCCGTCGCGGAACGCCATGATGTCGATCGCTTGAACGTCGATAGTTTTTCCGGTGGGCGGAATCCCCATGAACTCACCGTTGTGGGTCCCTGAGAGGCGGATCCGACTCACCAACTTGTTGCCCCCCAAGATGACGTCGTTGACGGTCACCGAGAGATCGGGGAACGCCTCCCGCATCATGGTTATGAAGACACGCACTCCCTCTTTGCCGGGCGGCAGCCCGGGAAACTCCTCGTGGTCTACGAATTCGTCGTGGACAAACTCGTCCAACAGGTCGAGCTTTCCCTGGACGAAAACCTCGTCGTAGAACCGTCGGGTCAGAGCTTCGAGATCCGCGGTTTCCGTGAGATCCACAGTCCGTCCTGCGTCGATGTCCTGTGTGCTACTCATGGCCAATCGCCTCCTTTGGAGTGTTTCCGCATGGCCATCTCCCACCCTACAGCACCGAGTCAAGCCCCTGGATTTTCGTCAGCATCAACCACTATTTCGGCCCATACCTCGATCTCGAAGACCCCAGCTAACGCTTGCCCAAGTCCCTGGCGCCACATCTGGCGCGGAAAGACCTGGCTGTGGTTCAGCCGGCGTTCCTCTGATCCCGCCAGGCGAGCCATTCGGCGACGGGGCTGAGGTCGATCCCGTCCCGGCCGTCGAACCCGATGGTGATCAGCGTGGCTCCTGCATCGACGAAACCGTCGCCGGACTCGGGCTTGCGTGGGTTGCCGCCACAGGAGCGCTCTATCTCATCTGGATCGCGCCCGATTTCGGCACACCACTTGTCAAGCACGCTGTTCTTGTGTCGGATCACGTCGGGCTGGCCAAACCCATGCCAGATGTCGGCGTGCTCGGCGGTGTAGCGGAGTGTCTTTCGCTCCCCACCACCTCCAATGAGAATCGGGATCTTCCGGGTTGGCGGCGGATTCAATTTTTTCCAGCGCTCCTCGATGCGCGGCAGTGCGGCTCGTAGGTCACCGAGACGGCTGCCCGCGGTGCCGAACTCGTATCCGTACTCGTCATAGTCGCGCTCGAACCATCCTGCGCCCAATCCCAATATGAGCCGCCCGTCGGAGGCGTGGTCGACAGTGCGGGCCATGTCGGCCAGAAGGTCGGGGTTGCGGTAGCTCACCGGAGTGACCAGGGGACCGAACTCGACTTTCTCGGTGACCTCTGCCCAAGAACCGAGCATCGTCCAGCACTCAAAATGCTTGCCGTCGGTATCTCCCATGAGCGGGAAGAAGTGATCCCAATTGAAGATGATGTCCACGCCCATCTCCTCTGAGCGGACTGCTGCTGCTCTGAGCTCGGAGAACTCCGCGTGTTGGGGCTGGAGGCTCACGGCGATGCGAATGGGGTGAGTCAAGATCTACTCCAAGTCGGTTGGTTGGGTGGAAGGCTCAAAGACCGTACATCGTGTCGTCAATCAAGTGGTCGACGACAGCTTCAAGAGCCTCCCGTTCACCGGCTCCGTCGATGCGGGCGCTCTCATACACGGCGATCTGGCGAGTGGCGCTCGTCCCTTCGGCCGCGATGGTACGGGCATGACGTAACTCGTCTCGCGTTCCCAGCTCAACTGCGTCGATGGCAAGGATCTCGATGAACTCCTCTACAAGGTCGGCGAAAGGCACCAGGGTGCCTCTGCCGAAGTCCACCAACGACCCTTCAGTTCCGTATCGCTGTGCCCGCCAGATGTTCTCCGAGATCAGGAGCGGCGTGTAGGTCCTCCACCGTTGGTTCTGGCGTCGAAGCCGATAGAGCATGGCCAGGAGGGATTGGTAGAGGGCCGCGACCGTCAGAGCGTCCTCGAGCCTGGTGCAAACATCGGCGACTCTCATCTCCAGGGTCGGATACCGGCTGGACGGGCGGATGTCCCACCAGAGCTTGGTGGCATCCTCGATGAGGCCCGCCTCTACCAGAATGTCGACCGTTCGCTCGTACTCACCCCATGAGTCGAACTCCTGGGGCACTCCAGTCCGGGGCAGATTCTGGAATATCACTAGCCGATAGGCATGGAGACCGGTCAGTTTGCCGTCCCAGAAAGGCGAGGATGTGCTCAGAGCAAGAAGATGGGGAAGCATGTATCTGCCCTGGTTCATCAGGTCGATCCGAAGATGAGGATCCTCGATCCCGACGTGAACATGCATTCCGCAGATGACCAACTGGCGGGCGACCTGTTGATAGTCAGCCGCAAGGCTCCGGTAGCGAGGGGCTTCCGTTGTTTCCTGAGTCGCCCAGTTGGCGAAGGGATGGGTGGAGGAGGCGATGATGGCTGCCCCATACTCTTTCACGACATTCGAGATGTCGCGTCGCAGCCGAGTCAGATCCTCTCTCGCCTCGGCCAAATTCGCGCAAACCTTGGTTCCCACCTCGATCTGGGCTTTGAGGAACTCAGGGGTGACCTGGGAGCCGAGCACGTCGTGAAGGGATGTCCACATGTCCTGTGGCGGGCTCTTGACCAAATCCCTCGTCTCCCTGTCGACGACGAGATATTCCTCTTCGATTCCGATGGTGAAGGCCGGTCGTTCGATCACAATATCTACGCTAGAGAATCTGCCGCAGCGCGTGTCGGCGTTCCTCGGCGCAGGCGTCTCGGACGTGGCAGCCGCCGAGATGATCATTGACCAGCCCCATCGCTTGCATGAAGGCGTAGATGGTGGTGGGACCAACGAAGCTCCACCCGCGACGCTTGAGATCCTTGGAGAGAGCTGTCGACGTCTCGGTGGTTGCCGCGATCTCGGTAGGCGGAGACGTTTCCGTGGGC
>CAXMPS010000261.1:0-1340 GCA_964194995.1 uncultured Gammaproteobacteria bacterium
ATCTCCTCGACCTTCCAGAACCTGATCGTGTTCAGCCTCTTGATCATCGTGCTTCTCGTCAAGCCGACTGGGCTGCTCGGCAAGCCAGAATTGGTGAAGGTGTAGTGCTGTGGCCGGCATCGGAGTCGACGAGTGGGTCGAGCAGTCTGACGAGAGAAGTGAGGATTACGGCGGCCTGATAGGTCCGATCCGGCGCATCCTCGACAATATGGCGCCGGGTTTGAAGTTGGCGATCGGCGCCGGTCTGGTCGCTCTCCTGCCGTTGTTTCTCCAGCAGGGTCAGGTACGCATCGGCGTCAGCATCCTGCTTCTGGCAATGCTCGCTCTCGGTCTCAACATCGTTGTCGGATGGGCCGGGCTGCTCGACCTGGGCTATGTGGCCTTCGCCGGGTTTGGCGCCTACTTCTACGCGGCGGTCGCTTCAGACCAGATTCCGGCTCGCTGGCCCACAGCGCTGGCGCTTCCAGTCATCGTCTTCTTGTCGGGTACTCTGGGAGTACTGCTGAGTCTGGCCAGCCGACGCTTGGCGGGTGACTATCTGGCGATTCTCACGCTCTTCTTCGGCCTGATCTTCCTCGAATTGGTCCGCAACTTCAGTCGGCTTCCTTTCGTTAGCGAGGGCTTCGATCCCACCGGCGGTCCCAACGGCATCCCCGGGGTGGATCCGTGGAGCTTCTTCGGGTTCGAGATCAACACATTCAACCGGCACTACTACATGCTGCTGGCCCTTCTGGTACTGCTGATGGTCGGTCTCCACAACCTGGACAAGTCGAGGACCGGACGGGCCTGGCGGGCGACACGGGACGATCCACTGGCCGCTGGGCACATGACCACACCGGTGAACAAAGTTCGACTGTTAGCGGTCGCTGCCGGTGCCGCGATCGCCGGTTTCACGGGCGCCGCCTTTGCTGCGGTGCAGGTAGGGGTGTTCCCGACCAACTTCGCCCTGGTGTTTCTGATCACGATCTACGCCGCCGTGATTCTGGGAGGATCCGGATCGATTCCGGGAGTGGTCCTCGGAGCCCTCGTCATTGGATATCTCCCCGAACTCTTGCGAAACCCGGTCACTGCAAGCTGGCTGTTCTATCTCGGGCTTTCGTTGGCCCTTGTCGTTCGGATGAGACCGTGGAGTCGTCTCGCAGGTGTAGTCGGCGGCCTGATTGCTTTCGGTTTCGGCGTTCGTTGGCTGGTGCAGGCGGTATGGATCGACGCCTCGAGCGGGGAGGCCGCCGAAGGCTTCCTGTCTGGAATTCTCGATGGTTGGATCCTGATCCTCGGCGAGCACAAGGACATCATCACCAACATTGCGTTTGTTGTCGTGATTGGCGGAGCGTTGCTCG
>CAXMPS010000262.1:0-6279 GCA_964194995.1 uncultured Gammaproteobacteria bacterium
CCAGAACGCCAGCCCCCAGCCGACAATCACCAGCGCGAGTTGCGCGGCTACCCCGGCGTCGGTCTCCGGCAGCAACATGTCTCGAATGAAATCCATCTACGCCGTCAACCAAACGTGACGAAGGGCGCTTCCCACCCTCTAGAGAAAGCTCTGGGTCTTGGCCTCAAGAGACTCCTCCAATGGGGCATTCCCCTCTCCGCCGCTCTGTTGCTGTTCCCCGCTCCCCCACCGGATGACGGTCTCCTCGCTTACAACCTGGTTCACCTCGGCGTGCTCCAAGTGGCCGCCCTGTTGTTTGCCGCTGAGATCCAGAACCTGCTCGACCAGCCGTGGTTCCCGGATGTGAGAAGACCCTGGCTCGCTTCAGCTGCCTCGCTGGTAGCCCTGGTGACAGGGTTCGCTGCGCTACTGACACTCGCCACGTCGGCCGCTGCCCGCTACGACGCCTCGCTTCAGTTCCTCCAACTCCTGTCCTCCCTCGACATCGCCTGGGTGACGGCTGCCCTCTTCTTTGGGGCGATGCAGCTGTGGCGACCATCCTTGGCCTGGGCTGCGGCCGTCGCCATCGTCGTGGCTTGCATTGGTTCGATCGCCGCATACCTGATCGAAGTTGGCTTCACGCCGGAGGGCGGCTGGATAGTCAGCGGACCAGACCTCATGACGATTGTCATTCCGGCCGACACAGTGGCAGCGTTGATTTCCATAACTGTTCTACTGGTGGCGTCTCAGAGAACCGATCAACTGACCGCGCAACGAAGTCCCCAGTCATAAGACTGGAATCTGACCTTGCGGTCTCCTTTCAGATCCTCCGGCATCCAGGGCTGAAGGGCCCTTAGAACAGAGCGACTTTTGGCCGGGATGAAGGTAGGCATCCGGCCGGGCCTGACAAGGTCCGCACCGAACCAGAGAAACACCCGGCTCAGCAAGATCGCGTCGCCGTCGCCAGCCGCACCACCTCCTCCGAGAAACCCCCTCATCTGATCGTCCAGCTGGTGGCTGAGGTGGGCGCCCGAATAGGGCTCGAAACGAACTGTCGGGCACGACACCGATCCGCACACCAAGGCGCCATGGATTCGCGGATCGCCAAACCGACGAATCTTGCCGTGCTCGATTGCATCCAGCGAAAGATTCTCACCCGTAACAGCGACGAAGGCTTTGCCAAAGGCACCTGGTACCCGGAGCACGGACGAGTGCTCTAGTTGCGCAGCGGTCACGGCGAGGCGGATGGCTCCCGCGTTGTAGAGATTGAGCCAATAGGCGAGCGACTCCGGGGCCGATAGCTGATCCGGGTCAATGCCTTGTGCCCCCTGGATGTAGCCATCGAGTGCGGCCACGTGCCCAGCGACACCCTCCAGTCCACCCTCTGCCAACGCTTCCAGGACCGAAGCGAGCGGGCCGTGGTCGACCGGGCCCGACCCTTGTGGCGAAGGTCGCTTCGTGGTGGTCAGGACCCGCAAGACGCTCCAAAGAACTCCGAGAGAGCTGGGTTGAGCCATGGTCCCCGACAACACCGCCATTGCTGTGGCTCTTCCCGGGGTAAGGCCGTGCCGTAAGGTACCGGCCAGTGAAGACCCTGTTTCGCACGCTCATGATGGCCCTAGCCGGAGCCTTCGCCGCCGCTCTGATTGCCAAGATGACCCTCAAGTCCAAGGGTGACCAATCGACCGAGGAGATCGACCTGGTCACCATTGTCGGAGGCCAAGAGATCGTCTCGTCCGCCGATCCGTTCTATGGAGGAAAAGTTCTCACCCTGTTCGGCGGGACTCTGCTGGATCTGCGGAAGGCGCAACCCGCCCCGACAGGCGTCCATCTCGACCTGGCCATAATCATGGGGGGATTCAGCCTCGTTGTTCCCTCAGGCTGGAAAGTGGAGTTTGTCGGCGACCTTCTGGGGGGCGGCTACGACGACGCAACCCATCCCACGTCGGACCCCGACGCTCCGATCGTGCGGGTTACCGGAAGGATCATTTTCGGCGGATTTCAGGCGACCACTCGGTCCCCCGTTGAGGTGGTGGCGTAATCCGGCTCCGCGGGGGCCGCTGGTTGTAGAGCGGCGCAAATCTTCACACAATCCGACGTTTGCTCGCCCAGCGTGCCAGTTCGTGGCGGTTGGAAAGTTGGAGCTTTCGTAGCACAGACGAAACGTGGGTCTCGACCGTCTTTATCGAAATGCTCAGCTTTCGGGCCACCTGCTTATAGGCAAACCCTCTAGCGATGAGCCTGAGGACATCCTTCTCTCTGGCGGTGAGCTGATCGAGCTCGGGGTCGTCCTCTGACGGCATTGCGCCAGCAAAGGCATCTAGGACGAAACCTGCCAAACGCGGCGAGAACACGGCATCGCCGGCGTTGATCCGTTTGATGGCGTCGGCGAGATCCGCCGGGTCAATTGTCTTGGTGACATAGCCCCTTGCCCCAGCCCGAATCATGGCAATGACGTCCTCCGCCTGATCGGAGACAGAAAGTGCGAGGAACTTCACATCAGGATTGGTGGGACCGACCCCCTCGACGACGGCGACGCCTCCTCCGTCGGGCATATGGACGTCCACGAGCACCACATCGGGGTTGAGATCCCGGATTTCACCGATAGCGGTATCCACGTCCGAAGCCGAACCCACGATTCTGAATTGCTCCGATAACTCCGCCTTGACCCCAGCCAGGAAGAGACGGTGGTCGTCGACCAGATACACCTTGGGGCTCATGGGTTCTCTGCGCTCATTTTCAGAATGATTTCAGTTCCTTCGCCGATAACGCTATCGATAACCAAAGTGCCACCGGCCTTTTCCATTCGGGCGGCTATCGAATTCGCGATTCCCTTCCGATGGCTCTCGACTTCTGAGGTATCGAATCCTTTTCCCTGGTCGGTCACGTAGACCGCCAGGTCCTCGCCTTCTGCCTCAAAATAGAGAGAAACCTTGTCCGCTCCTGAGTGCTTCGCTGCGTTGACCATCGCCTCCGAAGCAGCACCTACCAATGCCCGATTGGACTCGGTCAAGGGGTGGTCGCCGACCACTACGACATCGACAGGGACCTGGTGATCCTCCTCGATCTTGGTTGCTGCCTGGCGGAGGGCAGTCGAGAGGAGATCGACCCCTTCGAGCGGGAGGTTTCCATATAGCCAATCGCGCAACTCTCCCTCCTGGTGACGGGCCAGCATCGACATCCGTGCCGTGTCGTCGGCCCGTTGAATGAGGGCGAGAGTCTGAAGGACCGAGTCGTGGAGATGTGCGGCCATCTCGGCCCGCTCCTCCTGCCTGATTCTCTCTCGCCGTTCCTCGCCCAAGTCTTTCGCCAGCCGGGTCACCCACGGACCGAAAGCAACGAGGATGCCCACTCCGGTCAACCCGACCGCCAGCAGCACCGGTCCAACATCGAACAAGGGGTCAACGTTTGAGGCGAACACCGCCAGGCCACCTACCAGCAGGCCAATGCCGATCAGCAGCCTGAGCCGCCCGGGCTGCTCAACCGACGGGTCGACCAGGGCGGCGAGCGGTCCGGGCACGCTCCTGTCGGTCAAGGCTGCCGTTCCGAAGGTGATCGCGCCAACGGTAAGGACCAACGCGTTCGAAGGCCACCAACCGATGACACCCAGAAACAGAACAAGACCGGCGAAGACGAGGCCAAGACCGAATGCCTGGAGGCTATCCACTGGCTCGACGTCGACGTTCTCTACTCGATCTATCGCTATCAGCCACAGAGCGAGATAGATGAATGCGCCCAGTCCCCAAACCATTGCAAGCGTGATGAAGGCAGCGCGAACAAATCCGTCGCTCACGCCGAGAGTATCGGCGAGGCCGCCGGCCACGCCGGCGACCATGCGGTCACTGCGGCGGCGTCTCATCTCGAAGGAGCGTCGCTGTGTCACAACCAGATCATCGCGTCAGCTGAACGCAAGCTCAATCGGGAACATCCCTGACGCACTCAGGGTGACTTCAGGGGCGTCCCTGATTGCCGGAAACAACCCAGGCTCGTCCAATAGAGGCATGGAACAAAACAAAACAACAACTGAGGCGCCACAGTCTCAGCCAGCGGCAAAGGAGATCGTCCGGCCCCGGGAGGGTCGGATGATCGGCGGCGTTTCCGTCGGCTTGGCCAATCGATTCGACCTCTCGGTGTGGCTCTTTCGAGCCTTCTTCATTGTCTGCCTCTTCTTTGGAGGCCTGGGTCTCGTGCTCTATGGAGCCGGTTGGGCTCTGATCAGATCGGAAGACGAGGAGCAGACGCCGGCCGAGCGATTCTTCTCCGGAGCAACGGGGTCAAGAGCGTGGATTGGGATCGGACTGGTCTTCCTGGCAGTTCTGATTCTGGTGGACAACTTCACCTTCCTGAATGGCGGTGCTGTCTGGGCAGTCGGGCTACTGGTAGTGGGAGTACTCCTCTACACGGGCGATCTCCCTCGTCTGGTCAGGCAGTCCGACGAAAAGGAGGGAGTTCAACAAATGACAACGACAGAAGTAGCAATGACCGAGAAAGGGGCTCCATCCGACGGAACGCCGGGCGACGGCGGCACACCCCCGACGCCCACACCCACACCACCGATCCTCCCTCCTTCGGCTCACGAGCCAAAGGAGAAGTCAATCCTCGGCAGGCTGACCATCGGTCTGGGGATTCTCGGCGTCGGCGTCCTCGCCGCCCTTGACGCCATCCCAGGAGTTCCGGTTTTTCCCGAGCCGAGGCACTACATGGCCCTTGCCGTCACCATCCTCGGAATCGGATTGATCGTGGGCGCCTTCGCCGGCCGAGCCCGGTGGCTGATCCTGGTCGGCGTGCTCCTGATCCCGACGCTCCTGTTTACCCCGGTCTTCGAATGGGACTGGACCTCGGATAGCTTCGAACAGTCGGTTGTAGTCACATCGTTTGAAGACCTGGAGGGCTTCTACTCGATTGACGTCGGCAGCCTCGAGATTGATCTCACCGAGTTGGACTGGAACGGCGAGCAGATCGAGTTAACTGCCGAGGTTGACGCTGGCAACATCACAGTTTGGGTTCCCAACGAGGTCGCCGTTGTCGGATCCGCAAGCGTTGATGTAGGCCGCGTGGGAGCGCCAGGCCGTGAATCTTCCGGAATCGGAAACCCGAATCTCGAATTCGACCGGCCCGGTTCAAACGGCGAGGTCTTCCTCGACCTTCAAGTGGACATCGGCAACATCGATGTCTTTGTTACCAACTAGAGAAGGAAATCACTATGAAAACGCACTCATTCGACGGAGTCTCGTTCTTCTCCGGAATGTTCATAACCGCGATAGGGCTCCTCTTTCTGATCCCGAATACACCCTCCGACATCATCCACGCGATGACCGGATTGGGGTCATGGTTCTGGCCGATCGTGTTGCTGGTGGTCGGTACAGCGATCCTGCTCCCGATCTTCTTGACCAGATCGGATCCATCCGATGAGGACGATCAATCGGCGATTGCCGACTGAGGTGGCGAACGGAAGGCGCGGAACAGAGTTCGAGTAGCGACGAAAAGCACTAGGAATCCGAAAACCAAGGAAAGAGTCCTCCCCTCAACACCTAGGGCAAGTCGCGACCCAACGATGGCTCCGATGGCTCCGCCCGCACCAACGACGAGTCCGTCCTCAAGACGGACTCGTCCGTTCCTGAGATTCACAGCCGTTCCCGCGAGTGCTGTGAGCACGATGGCCACCAGGGCGGTTCCCTGAGCCTCATGCTGGGCGAGACCTAGGAAGAAGATCGTCGCCGGAACAATGACCACTCCCCCACCAATACCGGCCACACCAGCGAAGAACCCTGCGACCAGTCCGATGGCCAGCGCGATTGCGACCTGCACTGGATCTTCGAACTCATTCGCTCCGGGCAGCGGGTTGGCACCGAAGATCATCCGCAAAGACGCAGCGAGGAGGACCACGCCAAAGACCATGCTCAGGGCCCGTGAGCCCATTCGATGCATGGTCGACGCACCCAGAATCGAGCCGACGACGCCACCTAGCCCAATCGTGATACCCAGACCCAGCGCCGTTTCGCCAGACACTCCGAAGGACAAGGCTCCGGCCACCGCAATGAGGACAATGGCGGCCAGGGATGTCGCGTGAGAGCGGTGCTGATCGAAGCCGACCAAGAGAAGCAGCGGGACGAGGACGATCCCGCCACCCACACCAAGACCCCCTCCGACCAGGCCGGCCGCCACGCCGATGGCGACCAGTTTCCATGCGCGGGTTCTCACGACATCAGTCATTTCGTAGGAGGCTAGAAGCCCGCTGGACAATGCATGTCACTCATCTCGACGACCAGGCTCACTCCTAGAACCACCACCGTGACCAGC